>JALJPA010000233.1 GCA_022969215.1 Colwellia sp.
CTTCTGCTGCTGCTATGGCCCCTGTCGGCGCAGCGTTTACTGCCATAGCATTAATTACGGGTGCCGCTTGGGGTAAACCTATGTGGGGTACTTGGTGGATTTGGGATGCACGCTTAACCTCAGCGCTCATTTTATTATTTTTATATTTAGGCGTCATTGCTTTGCATAATGCCTTTGAAGATAAAAACTTAGCCGGTAAAGCGGCTGGTATTTTAACGCTGGTTGGCGTAATAAACATTCCAATTATTAAGTACTCTGTCGACTGGTGGAATACCCTACACCAAGGCTCAACAGTCAGTAAACTGGGTAAACCATCGATGTCTTTAGATATGTTATGGCCATTTATCATTTGTTTTATCGGCTTTTCTTTATTAGTTGCTGTGATTATCTGTCTACGTTTTCGTAATGAAATTCTAGCGCGCAATAGCATTCGTCCTTGGGTGCGAGAGCTAGTACAAAAACATAACAGTTAATCATTCCAGTTAGATAATACAAAAATAGAGCAAAGTAGTAGGAGAGCACTCAATGCAATTTAATAGTTTTAGCGATTTCATCAATATGGGCGGTTATGGCTTTTATGTCTGGCTATCGTTTGGTGCGACCGCTTTGATACTTACCCTTTTGTTGATCAACTCTAAAGTTGGTCATCAGCAGATCATCGACCAAATAGCTAAGCGTAAACAGCGAGAAGATAAACTTCGCCAAGCCAGAGAGCTACGTAATGAACAAAATGAACAGCATAATAAAGCATTAAATGAGGTTACTGAATAATGAATCCACGCCGTAAAAAACGTCTAGCTATTGTTGGCTCTGTCCTGATTGGCATCGGTGCCGTTGCTGGGCTTGTTTTATATGCCTTAAGTCAAAATATTGATTTATTCTTTACCCCTTCTGAAATTACCCAAGGTAAAAAAGAGACCGGTTTAAAGCCTAGTCTTGGTCAACGTATTCGTATAGGTGGTTTAGTGGTTCCAGGATCAGTAAAACGTGACCCAGAGAGCTTAAAAGTCTCATTTAAGCTTAGTGATATGACCATGCCAATCGTCTTCAAAGATAGCGATATTACGGTTACCGTTTATTATGATGGTATTTTGCCGGATCTATTCCGTGAAGGCCAAGGCATAGTAGCTAATGGCAGGCTGGCAGAACACCCGCCAACAGGGCTAAGCATTGAAGCCAGTGAAGTACTTGCTAAACATGATGAAAATTATATGCCGGCTGAGTTAGCAGAGGCTGCAGGGAAAAAGCATGAAAAAGCCACTTACACTGACAAACAATTAGAAAGTAAAAAATCTAGCGGCTATTAATTTAGAATTACACCATTTCATTTGGTATTAGACACAAAAAAGGTGACATAACTGTCACCTTTTTTTTGGTAATTTTTTGCTTAGGTACTCTTCACTAAGCTAGTTATTTATCACTAGTGAAGTTAACACCCGTGAGGTAAATGCTAGTATTCGCCAATAATCTTATCACCAACACTGTTGATAATATCTACTTCACCGTCGCAAACTGCCACTATGGTTTTACCACGTTTAAAGTCTTGTGGAATGATCATATCGCCATAGGCGTTAAGATTAAAGCTCTGTGTTTGTCTATACATAGCTAAGTCATCATCACAGCAATAGATCACTGTTACTTTCCTTTTAGCTTCCGACATCATTAAATCCTTTTAAGTCATTTTATACTAAGTTTATTTTTATTTACTCTCAGCTAAAGTAGCTATTCACTTTTATATCCCAAAGGCATATAAGTGGTCAGACCTTAACCCGAAAACACATGATAGTATGCTTCGAACAATTGGTCAATAGCTGGTACAACCAGTGAGGCATGTTTTAAACATTAAATATTCATATGCTATAGCTGTATTGCATATTAGTTAAGTCGTTGAATTTAACCTACAAAAAAACCTCAGTTCAGCCTAGTTAAAACAGGACTTCATTGAGGTTTCTTTTATTGGCGTTTAAAACCTTATATTAAGGAGCCGTAAACACTGGTTCGAAATTTATTTCCAAGATTTCATTTTACAGCCTTTAACAGCGTAGAATAAAATAAATAAATAACAAGGTAACATAACAACATAACCACTTTGAAGATCAACTGCTTGGCCGCTACTACCACTTGCTAAACTCCAGAACAATGGTCCAAAAGCGCCACCTGAAATACCCATGACTAAAAGCGCAGAGCCGACACTGGTTAACTTACCCATACCTGAAAGTGCTAATGGGAAAATAGCTGGCCAGACGATGGCATTAGCAAGCCCTAAAAAGGCAATTAAAATCAAAGTATCAGGCAATTGAACATCACCCAAAATAAATGAAAGCGCATTAGCAATAGCAAAAGAGTTGTTATCACCCAAGATAACACCAAAACTTAATACTAAACCGAAAACGGCAGAGACCATCAAAGCTTTTTGTTGAGAGATAAAGCGAGGGATTAGCGCAATACCTAAAATATAACCAAAAACCATACATGCCATGGTATATGAGGTCATAACACTGTAGCTTTCAACACCTAATGCTAGGGCAAATGCGCCAATAGTATCGCCTGCGATAACTTCTACCGCTACATATAAAAACAGTGCAACCACACCAAGTGCTAAATTAGGATGAGTAAGTGCTTCTTTTAACTGACCTTTATGTTCACCTTCTTCAGCCTCACTCGGTAATTCCGGTAAAGGAGCTTTTAGGATAGCAAAAGCTAAGATACCAATAAAAATAGCTAGTCCTAAATACGGTGTAATTAGGCTATTTGCCATATCATCAATTTGTATTTGTGTTAAATCAGTACCAACGGTATCAGTAAAACCACTTAAGATTAAGGCGGTAAAGACGATAGGAGCTACTACACCAGCACCTTTATTTAAGATGCCCATAATTGAAATACGTGCTGCTGCAGACTCTTCAGGGCCAATACGGACAACATACGGATTAACAGCTGTTTGCAGTAATGTTTGTCCTGCGCCCATGATTAACTGAGCTAACAAAAATAATGGAAACATTTGTGTTTTAGCTGCAGGTATAAATAATAAAGCCGCAAACGTCATTGTTGCTAGACCCAATGCCATACCATTTTTATAGCCTACTTTACGGATAACCGCAGCAGAAGGTAGCGCAGTAAATGTTACTGCGATATAAAATGAAAATAATATGAGTGATGCTTGAAAGGGTGTTAATTGCAAAATCTGTTGCAAGTAAGGCATTAAGGAGCCGTTTAACCAGGTGACGAAACCTAATATGAAGAATAATCCGGCGACGATTATCATCGGCACAGCATTACTCTGTTTTTTTTCTTGTTTTTCTTGCGTGAGTGACATTTCCATAACTTCCTCGTTAACTTGCATTGTTATTATAGTTTTTGCGTAAATTGAATGGGTAACTACATTTGTAATTAAATCTTAATACCTGAAATCCAAGTCTCTTTTACTGATAAATCGTCATTTAACACCACCATATCAGCTTGTTTACCTTGCTTGAGTTCACCACGAATAACTGCTTGATTTTGGTATAAGTACTCTGCTGGATATAAACTGGCCATACGAAGCGCTTCACCCAACTCAATGCCTAGGCCTTGATGAGTATTTTTAACCGCACTCGCCATATTTAACGAAGAGCCAGCGAGTTCACCCGTGGTTGAGGTCAGCTTGCCATTATCAACGTAAACAGTGCGGTCGTATAAAGCAAACTGGGTTTGTGTTGTCCCTACAGGCGGCATAGCGTCAGTAACTAAGAACACTTTCCCTTGGGGTTTAGCTTGTATCGCTAATTTACAACTGGCGTAATCAACATGGAAACCATCGACAATTAAGCCACAGCTAGTGTTGTTATTTAATAGCGCCGCGCCAACAACCCCAGGCTCTCGTCCCTGTAATGGTGACATAGCATTAAATAAATGGGTAAAACCACTGGCGCCGGCATCAATAGCTTTTTGCGCGGTGTCAAAATCAGCATTGGTATGACCTAGACAAACTTTAATACCTAACTCAACCATACGGCTAATATCTTCAGCACTGACGGTTTCTGGTGCTAACGTAACAATGACTTGGCCGATATCTTGGCGTGAAAGTACTTGCCACTCCGCATCCGCTATTGGTCGAATATAATCGGCACAATGGGTGCCTTTTTTCTCAATAGATAAATGCGGCCCTTCAAAGTGAATACCAAGAATACCTGGAATGCCTGCTGCTATCGCTTGAGCAATTGCATCTGCTGCTTGTTGCATTACGGTAACTTTATCGGTAATTAACGTTGGCATCATGGCGGTAGTGCCAAATTGAGCATGAGCAGCCATGATAATCTGTAGATTATCAACTGAGGGCGAGTCGTTAAATAATGCTCCGCCACCACCGTTAACTTGTAAATCGATATAACCAGGAACAACCAAACCTTGAGCGAACACATCGACATGACTCGTGTTTTGGTCAATATCGGTAATTTTACCGTCCACTATAGTCAACACTTGATCATCAAGAAAAGTGTGTCCGTCAAATAGTCGTTGAGCATGGAAGCGCGTTTGTGTCATGGATTGTCCTAGAGTATCAACTTCAATGGGTAAAAATATTTTAAAAAGTCTTTGCGATAAACCACTACGCCGATTGTTGCACAGACACTTTAGCTTGTTGCTGCCGAGCGAAAAGTACTGAGCCAACTTCCGGTGGATTTAATGGCTCAGTCAGATTAGCTTTTATATCGCTCGCTAACCAAGATTTCAATCTCGGTGTTAGGCCGCCAATCATAGACATTCGTGGTGGATTTTTTGCCGCTAAAGTACGAGCAATGCCATTAATATATTCGGCGCCTTCAGCAACAATAGCCAAGGCAACTTTATCACCTAGCTCTGCGGCATCAAAAACTAAATTAGCTTGCTGTGCATAAAACGTTGCTTTTTGACTGGCTACGGCTTCAACTAAATCAGTATCGTCATTACAGTTAAGTTTTTTCAACAGTACCGCTGACATCAAAGTTGGCTCGACTAAGCCATCAAGGGATAATAAAACCTGCTTAACACCTTGTAAGCCAAACCAAGCGCCACTGCCTTTATCTCCATGAGGGAAACCATGAGCACCAACAATAGTGTGCTGTTCATCGACACAAGCAAAGCCACATGAGCCAGTACCTGTAATCATCACAGCGCCATCACTACCGTTATGGGCACCTAAACAAGCGATTAATAAATCTGTCGCTAAATGCATTGCTTTAAAGGGATGTTGCCAAGCAGCCATTTGGTCAAATAACACAGGCAAGTTAACACCTGCTAAACCAACACCAGCGATTAATTCATTCAGCTCTATATGAGCTAAACCAGCATCTGCTAACGCTAAGTTAGCGGAGTCAGTAATAGAATGAGTAGCTTGCTCAAAACCATGTAATGGATTACCGGGACCTGAGATGCCTGTACCAAGTACTTCATTATCTTTATTCATAATAATGGCTTTACATTTACTGCCACCACCATCAATGCCTAAAAATAATTCATTGTTTTTGTCACTACTTGTCAGCATACCGATCCCATGTTTACTGTCCATATTTTAATTTTTTGATTTTTTCATCTTAGCTAGAAATGACAGCGTTGTCATTTATTTTTTGGATAAAATATCAGCTTTTTTTACAAGTGTAATCAAATGTAATTCAACTAACTGATAATATTAGATAAATACCAGTTAGTTAATTTTTACCTTCTTATTGAACTTGAGTGATACGACTTGCTCTTAGACCATTAGTACTACGACTTCTGATATTTACCTGACCAGAAACGGCAATAGGCTTTTGATAAGTAAGCCAGTTGCCGCCACTCACTTGATATTCAATTGTCAGGCCTGGAAAAGCAATATTGGCATGCAGTTTACCTGCTTGGATAATAGCGCCAACGGTAGGTAGGCGATAATCAATTTGCGCTAGTTCAAGTTTGGCAAACTCTTTTTGTCCTAACGTATTGGCAAATTTAGCCCATTGGCTATCACGCATGGTTTGCATTTTTGTGGTGAAAGTACTGCTCTGCGACGAATATTTAGCACCTTGATAGTTATAAGGTACTGCCCAGTCGGCAAGATGCCAGGCACGCTCGGCTAACGCTAATATACGTGGAAATATTTTATGCTCAACCATGTCATCAGTGCGGACATTTTCACTCCACAATTGCCCTTGAATGCCTAAGAATTTTTTACCGGCAGCTAAAGGGGTTTTAGTATCATCAGCAACATAAGTATTATCTTGTCGGTCTAACCAAAACTCGGCATGAACTGGCAAGTTATCAGGCATAAACTGGAATACTTTTTCAGTATTGGTGTGGCGTGATGCCCAATAATAGCCATGCTCTTTAGGGTCTGCCTCATGGGGAAAATCAAAATATAACACGTCAGGGCTAGAGATAACTACTTGCCAATCTCGGTTTGCTAATAGATGAACCTTATCGTGACCTCCCCAAAATAGCGCGTCCCAAGCGTTGGCTTGTACAATTGCTGGCATATTTTCCTTGCGAGTGTGCTCCATGCCATCACTCCAACCTGCGGTTTCAATATCAAGTTCAGATAAAATTCCGGCAACACGTTCAATAAAATAAGCACCTAATTCACTCATTTTAGTCACTCCTTTATCGTTATTCGCAACAAAGTCCTTACAGGCTGGCGAGTCTAACCAAGCACCGGCAGTTTCATCTGCGCCAATATGATAACGAGTAAGCGGCTGGCCAGCATCGGCATGAATTTTTTTCACTTGAGTCATCACTTCGACAACAAAATCATAAGACGACTCTAAACAGGCATTAATGGTGTTATCACCATAAAATTGCACTGAAGAATACTTAGTTTTATCTTGGAAATCTTCTAGTAAGAACTGCTTGGCTTTAGCTTCATCTTCTAAGGCTTGGTATTTTTTATAACGCGCAGTCATGGCCTTAATTGAAGCACGAGAATGACCCGGCATATCAAGTGATGGGATCACTTGAATATGCCGAGCACTGGCTGCTTTTAAAATTTCGTGATAATCACTAACACTGTAATAACCACTTACTGATGAGTTTTCATCAATGCCCGCACCGAGCTGCGGCATTAAACAATTTTCTTCGCTAACATCAAA
>JALJPA010000234.1 GCA_022969215.1 Colwellia sp.
TTTCGGCGCCATCATGGATATCCGTGATAAAGATAAAACCGGTTACCTATTATTTATCGGCGTCTGGTTGAAAATAGCCCATGAGCAGTTTTACGGTGCCAGTGAAGAGGTGTCTGCCTTAATTGATGCTAGTGTGGCGATTGATGCGCATTTATGGGGCGCTATCGGTGGTTTGTTCTTTAGCTGTTGCTATTTATTAGTGAATAAAAAGAAAGCTCCTGCCATTGACAAAAACAATGATATGTCCAATAAAAAAGACTAATAAAAAGGTTAATAAAAAAGACCAAGCGCCTAAGCTGTTGGTCTTTCGTTATTATTGTTATAAATTTTTAACTAATAGCCTGTTTAATTATTAAAAGCCATTAGGGTTTTCAGACTGCCAGCGCCAAGTATCTTGGATCATAGCAGTTAAGTCGAGTTTGGCCTGCCAACCTAATAATTCATTGGCTAATGAGGCATCGGCATAGACAGTGGCTAAGTCGCCTGCTCTGCGCGGCACTATTTGATAAGGAATTGCTTGCTGACTAATTTCCTTGAAAGTATTCACTATTTCTAAGACTGAAGTACCTTTGCCGGTACCTAAGTTTATCGCCCGACAACCGATTACCGTGCCCTTATCATGAGCTAAGCTTTCTAGTGCTTTTACATGGCCCTGGGCTAAATCGACTACATGAATATAGTCACGCACGCCAGTTCCATCTTGGGTATCATAGTCATCGCCAAAAACTTGTAGTTGAGCTAAACGCCCCACTGCCACTTGGGCAACATAAGGTAATAAATTATTAGGGATGCCATTTGGGTTTTCACCAATTAAGCCCGATTGATGAGCACCAATGGGATTAAAATAACGCAAACAAGCAATTGACCAAGCCTTATCACTTTTGGCTAAATCAAAGAGGATATTTTCCACCATTAACTTAGTTTGACCATAAGGATTAGTCGCTGAGGTTGCCATGGTTTCATTTAAAGGAGAAACGTTATTGCCATACACTGTCGCTGAAGAGCTAAACACTAAGTTTTTAACATTATGATTAGCCATCACTTGCAATAAAACTAAGGTACCAGAGACATTATTTTGATAGTAAGCCAGTGGAATTTCATTAGACTCGCCCACTGCTTTATAGCCAGCAAAGTGGATAACCGCTTCAATATTGTGGTCATTAAAAACTTGCTCTAGCGCGTCTTCATCACAGATATCCGCTTTAATAAAAGTAACGGTTTTATTGGTGATTATTTCAATACGCTCAAGCACTTTAGTTGAAGAGTTTGATAAATTATCGACGATAACAATATCTTGCTCATTTGTACTTTGCAGTAACTCTACAACGGTATGGCTACCAATATAACCGGTACCACCTGTGATTAATAAACTCATGGTATTCCTTGCCCTTTTTATTTACTTGTTAAAAACTGTAGAATTAACTTATTGAAAGTTAATTCTACAGCTCAACCTATTAATGACTATTTTAGCGCTTAGCTTATGACTTTCATAGAGGTTTCTAAAATTGATACTTTTTCTGAAGGGGATACCTACTGCTAACCTTTGTACTTGCTTTTAATGCTGATAGTAGCTGGCAACCTGCCTAATAAATTCATCTAAGCGACTTTTCGGTAAAGCATTAACGCCAGCTGCTGCAGCTCTGCCGCCGCCAGTCGGAAACTGAACACAAATATCACCAGCGCCTTGCTTATTGTTTAACGGTGCCCGCAAACTTACCGTATAACTTTGCTCGTTTTCTGTACGGGTATCAGTGTCAGTAATAGTTTTAGCTTGATTAAGGGTAATAACTATATGAGCTTTATCTGGAGCTTCATTAGCTAACGCATTACCAAAAACGCCACTAACGCGTCTAGCCCAAGGGGCATCGTCAAGGATAATGGTTTTCACTAGAGTACTATCAGTTAATACTTTCGCTACTCGCGCTTGTTCCATATCTGCTAAATAAGCGTTTTTTAATTGACTAAAAATGGAGTCGTCTTGGGTAATTAATACAAAGGGATCAGGGTAATGAGTTAACAATTCAAATAACGCTGCCGGGTGAAAATGTAAATCACTCAGTGCCTGTCCGTAACCGTTGTAGTTAATATAGGTGCCTAGCTCATTAAGTTGTGTTTGCTGTAACTCTGATAAACCGACTTGTCTCGCTAAAGCACTGGCACTAGCGTGCATATTATCACCATAAGCAGCTGCTATTGCCCAATTAACATAGGCCCCCTTAAGGTGGTCATTGATCAATAAACTCGTACAAGTATTTGCATCGGTATCAAGTATGCTGGTTAACAAAGTTGACTGAGGGATATCACCGGTTCTATGGTGATCAACATAAAATACCGGCACTTGTGCGGTAAGTAACTGCTGTAACGCCTGACTATTTTTCTCTAAAGAAATATCTAACACTGTCACTGAAGTGGCTTTTGAACTATCGACTTGTTCCAGTAGATTGATATCTCGCTTAACACCAGTAATTAACTGACTAGGTGCTTGCTCAGCTTGACCTTGAGCTAAACGTATTTGTAATAAAGCAATGATACCATCGGCATCACCATTAAAAACATCATAATGCATGGGTATATTTTTCCGTTTGAGTGCAGTGTATCCCAAAGTTTAAAGGGCTTATATGCCGCGTTATTGATTTTGATAAGCACGCAACATGGAGGTAGCTGACAAGAGAGTGCAGGATCATGTACTCCTGCATAACTATTTTATACAACCAATGTCTTACCTCTAAGAGTTATAACTATCGCTGAGCGGACATAAATTTATTAGAATTGGTATTAGCTAAAATTATTTACGCTAATAAAATTATGCTCAATTAAATAACCAACAATTTGTTCTGCACATTGCTCAATAGATTGCTCTGCCGTTTTGACATGAATTTGCGGCGCAACAGGCACATCATAGGTTGAATCAATACCAGTAAAGTCTTTAATCTCCCCTGCACGAGCCTTTTTATATAAACCTTTAGGGTCACGCTGCTCACAAACACTTATCGGCGTATCGATATAAACCTCAATAAACTCTCCCGCTTCAAGCTTTGCTTTGGCTAACGCTCTATCACTAGCAAAGGGTGAAATAAAAGCAGTTGAAACAATCAGGCCCGCATCAAGAAATAACTTGGCGACTTCAGAAATTCTGCGAATGTTTTCAATACGCGCCTCATCACTGAAACCTAAATCACCATTAAGACCATGACGGACATTGTCACCATCAAGTAAATAGCTGTGACAGGCAAATTTATACAATAAAGCATCAACAGCATTAGCCACGGTAGATTTACCTGAGCCACTTAAGCCGGTATACCAAAGTAACGCTGGCTTTTGTTTCTTTAAAGCCGAGCGTTGCAATTTACTAATGTGTTGGTCATGCCAAACGGTGTTCTTAGTTTGCATACTGGCTGTTTTCATACTGTCTGTTTTCATAAAAAGACTCATGTTAGGTAATTTTATTTGTTCCGCACAATATCAATCGGTACTGAATGAATATGTACTGAAATGACTTAAAAGGGAAAAACTAACGGGATCACCAGGATCACGGTAACAGTGTAAATAATTGAAATGGGTAAACCAAAACTGACAAAGTCTTTTAATTGGTAATTACCTGCATTATACACCATGACATTGGTTTGATATCCGTAAGGGCTAATAAAGCTACCGCTAGCAGCAAAAGCGACCGCCATCACAAACGGGGTTGGGTCAACACCAAGGCCTAAGGCAATATTATAGGCAATAGGAAAGGCTAACGCTGCCGCCGCTGTGTTAGTAATTAACTCCGTCATGATTAGGGTCAAGACAAAAATAACCACAAAAGCAAGGTAGATACTTTGGCCAAAGAGCAAGTTCTCGATGTTTTGGGCAAACATTGCGGCTATGCCGGTATTTTCCACCGCTGATGCCAAGGTTAAGGCGCCTAAAACTATCATCCAAATCTCTAGAGGAAAACGACGTTTTATTTCATTCACCGAAAGTGAACCACTAAAAATTAAAAAGGCTAAATAAATAAATAAACAGCTTAATAAGGGTAATGGCGTAAATACTGAGACTAATATACTGGTGATAAAGCCCCAAACTGTGGTGTAATCACGCCAACCACTGAGCATATTCTCGGCTTGATGCCCCGATAATATATAGAAATTTTTCGACAGATTAGGCCTAGTGGCAAAATCTTGCCCTACGGCTAATACTAAAAAGTCACCGGGTTGCAGCACTATATCACCCAGTTTTCCCGATAAAGCACCACCTTCTCTGCGCACAGCCACTACCGCGGCATCAAAGCGAGCACGAAAACCGGCTTTTTTTAAGGTTTTTCCGGCAATGGTAGAATCGGCTTTAACCAAAACCTCGGTTAAGTTATCACGCAACAAATTCTCTCGCAGTAAATTACCTTGCTCTGCATATAAATTCAAGCCATCGAACTGCTGTAAAGTCAGCACTTTTGAGATATCACCACTGAAAATAAGCTTATCACTCGCTTGTACACATTCTTCCGGGCAAACGGGGGAAATTAATCGTCCTTGACGGACTATTTCTACTAAAAATAACGAGTCTAAATTTCTCAGACCATTTTCTTCAATACTTTTACCAATTAAGCTTGAAGACTTTGCTACTTCGGCTTCAAGTAAATAGTCATTGGTCGCTAAATTATCATCAACCAGGTTAGGTAAAGAGCGGCTGCGCAGTAAAATAACAAAAAGACATAAGACAAAAGCCGATAAACCAATTAAAGTAAAATCAAAAAAACCAAAACCTTGATGGCCTTGCTTGATTAATAAACTATTA
The DNA here is from genome assembly GCA_022969215.1 of Colwellia sp. Classification (GTDB taxonomy): domain Bacteria; phylum Pseudomonadota; class Gammaproteobacteria; order Enterobacterales; family Alteromonadaceae; genus Colwellia. Next base: position 4,777 of record JALJPA010000234.1, read on the forward strand.
ACGATGAGGTTGGTTGATGTGCCAACCAAGGTTAACGTGCCGCCTAAAATAGCGGCATAAGAAAGTGGTAATAATAGCTTTCCGGCATTAATCAGCTTGTTTTTTTTCACTGTATTGATAAGTGTTGCGACTACAGCCGTATTACTCATAATCGCTGATGCTAAGGCTGTGCCGAGTAATAATCGAAAGGTAGATTTCACTTTAGAGCCATTAAAAACTCCAGCGGATAAGCGCCTTAAAATACTGGTGCGTTCAAAGGCGAAAGAACATAACACCAGTAAAACAAGTGTCACTAGACCTGGGTTAACCGCATTACTAAGGATGTCATCAACGCTGACAAACGACAGTGCCAAACACAACAATACCGTCACCGAGAAAACTCGTTCAGGTACTTTGCTGTATTTAACTAAGCTGATAAAGGTGGTAACAAAAACGCCTATCATCAACCATTGTTCAATTGTCATTTTTATCCTAAATATTAACCATTAAAACCTAACCAAAACATCTTATACAAACTAACCATTACCCTTTAAGTTGTAGTGTTCAAGTTAAAGAAAAAAGCACGGAGTTGACGTTAGTCAATGAGTACTTTTGACGCATAAATTGCACACTACAGTAACAAGGAGAATGGTTAGAAACTATAAAGTCGCTATTTAGTGATATCGCGTGCACCCCAATGTGGGAACTGCTTGCGAACTAATGCATTCAACTCTAATTCAAAGCTTGAGTATTCATGAGTTTTCTCATCAATAGCATGATTAATCATACCAGCGCCAACCGTGACATTGCTTAATCTATCGATAATGATAAACGCACCCGTAGCTCGATTATCTCCATAAGCATCAAAATGTAAGGTTTCGCTGGTAACAAAGTTAACTATACCTATGTCATTAATTGCCAATTGAGCGCTAGGCAACTTTTCCATGGTATTAACGTCATACTTGCTATCAATACTTTGCGCATGACCGGTAGTCATTTTACTGCCGTGTTTGATATAGTATTCACGACCCGGCTCAAGCTCATTGTCATGCATCCATACCACTGTGGCACTAAACTCTTTTGCTGAAAGAGGTAAACACCCTTTTTTAACAATAGTTTCGCCGCGACTGATATCAATTTCATCTTCAAGGGTTAGCGTTACCGCCATGCCTTTATCCGCACGTTCTAAATTACCATCAAAAGTAACAATTTCTTTAACGACACTTTCTTTACCTGATGGCAAAGCTACTATGGTATCGCCAACAAGTATATGGCCTGAAGCAACCGTACCGGCAAAACCACGAAAATCAAGATTAGGACGGCTAACAAGTTGTACTTGGAAACGAAATTGAGTGAACTCTTCTTGTGTTTTAACATCGATGGTATTAAGCAATTTCATCAAAGTAGCGCCTGGATACCAAGGCATATTTTCACTTTCTTCCACCACGTTATCGCCATTTAACGCTGACATAGGGATAAAGCGTACATCCGTAAATTCAAGTGATTCGGTAAATTCACGGTACTCTTTTTTAATCGCTTGATAGCGTTCCTGAGAATAGTCAACCAAGTCCATTTTATTGACGGCCACAATAATGTGTTTAATACCTAATAATGAACAAATAAACGAATGACGACGGGTTTGCACCTGCACACCATAACGGGCATCAATCAAGATAATAGCGATATCACAGGTTGACGCACCGGTTGCCATATTACGGGTATATTGCTCATGACCTGGTGTGTCAGCGATAATAAACTTACGTTTATCAGTGGAAAAATAACGATAAGCAACATCAATGGTAATGCCCTGCTCACGCTCAGACTGTAAACCATCAACTAATAGTGCTAAATCTATGGAATCACCTGTGGTACCTGATTTTTTTGAATCTTTTTCAATGGCGGCTAGCTGATCTTCAAAGATCATCTTTGAATCATGAAGTAAACGACCAATTAAGGTGCTTTTACCATCATCGACACTACCACAGGTTAAGAAACGTACTAACTCTTTGTTTTCATGTTGCTTTAAATAAGCTTGAATATCTTCTTCGATTAAGTCTGATTGGTGACTCATAAGTTTTTCCTTCGGAAATTGTTCATCAATGTTTATTAAATAAAGGTGCTATAAAGTAAATGCTAGGTTTAGCGGTTAATACTTAGAAATAGCCTTCCATTTTCTTCTTCTCCATTGAACCAGCGCTATCGTGATCTATCACTCGCCCTTGGCGCTCAGAGGTTTTTGTTAATAACATTT
>JALJPA010000235.1 GCA_022969215.1 Colwellia sp.
CACCTAAAGTCAGATACTTCTGTTAATAAAGACTTAGTCATCATAGTCGGAGAAGCAGAGGTTAGAATAACAATTAACAGTAGGTGCATAGTTAATTAGCCCAGTTAATTAAAATCCTACTTCGATGAGTTCTGCATTAAAGGCGGCTACATCGCAATCTTCACTAGCACTACAGTGTTGAATATAAAATTCTATCGCCAAATCATAACCTTTTAATGCGGCTATTTTTGACCACTCTAATGCTTGGCTTATTTTATTGGTATCAAGATACAAACGCGCTAAATTAAGTTGGCCTTGAACATAACCTTTATTGGCAGATTCCAAGAAGAATCTTTCGGCGTCTTCTAAATTTGCTTTACTATCAGCACCTGACATAAAAGATAAACCGATTCTATTTTCACGATAACCTTTTACCTCTTTATTAACACTGAGGTTGGTTGTCAGTACTATGGTGCCAAACAACTTCGAGTTTTTCGGACGTAGCACCGAGAATACCGTCTCGTTTTGATAGAAGTTAATAAGTTTATCGCGGGGAAATACATGACGTTTTTTATTGAAATAGTTGGCATCTATTACCTTGGCACCTCGTATGTCACTTGCTAAAGAGGACTTATTTTCAAAAAGAAAGCGTGAAAAGACCAAAGAAACTGTGTTTGGAGTAAGGCTGACTACCTTGCCCAAGACATACTTTTTATTGGGTGGTATTTTATCGTTAATAGCCGTTTGATTAATATAATAAAAATCATTAATTTTAGGGCTTTCAATATATTCTTGACTGAGGGAATTGGCCTGATAGTTATTATACTGCCAATAAAACAACGCCAGTAAAACCATAATAATGCCAGTATACATAGGGACCAAGGCATATACTTTGAATAGTTTTTTGCTCAGTGCTTTATAGGCAGACGATGAAAGTGAGTCGACATCAAAAGCGCTATCACAATCGTTACAGATGATATTGATGGTTTTTTTAACTGGGAAAAAAGGTATGCTTTCTATAAAAAAATACAGATAAGTCAGTTTTCCAATAACTCTATGCTGCTTAGAGTTACAAGACTGGCATGTTAAGTGATCAATAGTGATCTTTTTAAATTCAATTTCTTTATTTTCCACAGGAGTAACCTTGTTATTTACCAACTAATAATATTGATTAGCTAGGTTTTATCTATATAAATTGATTGTATCATCAGAGACAGAGCCAGATATAAAAAACTCACGCACGAGGTGGCGAATTGCCCCCTTATAGAACATCCTAATTAAAAAATTAAAGTGCAGGCTTTGATAATAAATGTCTCGAATGCGCACCAGAAGTCATTAGCGGTGAACTATTTTGAATAGTCTATTGGTTAAAAGCTAAGGCTCACTTTTACCACAAAACCGTCCTTTTCTAATGACAAAACCAGCCTGTTCTAAGGGCAGATTAGCCACCATAACCGTCAGTCCTGAAGTTAAATTGGGATGACTTAAAAGTAGTTTTATCAAAAAAATCATATAAAGTTTATCACTTTATCACTTTATCACTTTATCAGGCACAGAATAATCCGACTGCTTAATACTATACGTGAACTATTACCATTCTGAATTTAGAAAATGATAATTCAAAAGGTATTGAAAACTCGACCTTACCTCTACCACTAGCAGGTAAAATATTTACGGCATGTCACTGAAGACCTGTTTAATAGATGTCATGTAGTAAGTGGCTATGAGCATAATGCGTTGTAGGTCGTCATTAATTAATTGAGCCTGACTTCGACATAATTCACTCACTTCTTGAATGACAAAGGAGTAGTTAGCCTTATCTACTTCTTGTTGCTTACGTTCAATTTCTATTAGTGCCATAAAAGCAGTAAGTTCATGATTAGCTAAAGGTGTTAAGTTTTTATTCGCAAATAAATAAGCTTCAATAGGGGTTAAATTTTGTTGGTTACGTTGGCATAGACCATCGCGCAATGCTTCATTACTTCCAAATAACATCATAGATCGTACATAGTTAAATGGCGGATGGATGCTACTGACTGATTGATTGTTGGTAAACAAATAATGTAAAACATTACACTTCTGGTGATCTGTTTTACTGAAGTTTCCTTCTATTTGTAATGCGGGGGTGAAAAAACTTAAGGTATTGCTAGTTTTTATTTTTGGAATAAGCCCAATGGAAAAGCCTTTATTTTCTATAAAACTAGTTGCTAGCTGTTGATAAAAATCAAATGATTTTATTTGTCCTTGTTGAAACATAAAACCTAACTGAACGATGTTCTCAGATCCATTTGAATCTAAGTAATGTTGAAGCAAAGCTTTAAGGTCATTTTTAGTCAATAAATTGATCAGTGTCTGTAAATGTTTCTGCATTGTTTAGTCTAGTTATCTGTAATTATTGAGCTATGAAAGTATTTAAAATGAATTATTAATGCACCATGGCAAGTTGGAAAAAATTAACCATGCCACCCATTTTAAATAACGATAAAAGCGATGCTTGCAACAAAAATTTCAATTGATGCAAAGCTAGCTACAAAAGTGTTACTCAGGAAAACCTAATTGACTTTTTAGTTTACTAGCTTGGCGGCGTGATATTTCAACCTTACTGCCATTATTTAAATACGCAATGAGGCCGTAATTAATATTTTGTTCAAGCTTTTCTATGCTGTCTAAGCGCAAGATATCAACGCGACTGGCACGAAAATAACTACTCACATCTAACCTCGCCTCTATTTTATTTAACGAACTATGTAAATAAGCTTTACCTTGGGTTGTATAAATAGCGGCATGATTACCAATGCTTTCAAACCGTGAAATATCACCTAAACGGATGATTTTCATGTGGTCGCTAAATTTAACCATTAACTTAAAATCATCATGCAGCGCTGGTACTGTTGCCGTCTCACTAGGGGTTATAAGCTTGAGAGTAGTTTCTGCTAATCGAGCAGGGTCAATCGGTTTAACTAAATAATCAACCGCATTTAAAGCAAAAGCATCGACGGCAAACTCGTCATAAGCGGTACAAAAAACAATTGGGACTTCACCCTTAAGCTTTTCAGCTAAAGTAAGCCCGGTACCGCCAGGCATTTCAATATCAAGAAAAATGACATCCGGCTTATGTTTCACTATCTCATCATAACCTTGTTCAATATCCTCAGCCTGTGATACCACATCAATTTCTGGATGATTTTTTAATAGTCGCAGCAACTCTTGCCGCGCCATACGTTCATCATCAATAATAATGGCATTGATAATATTATTCATGACAAAACACCTCACACGGTAAAGTTAATTTCACCTGATAAATACCATTAACGTCTGCTTGGGTCAGAGTACCTTGCGCACCATACATTAAATCAATGCGCTGTTTTATATTGTTTAAACCTACTTGTGTGCCTGAAACAACTAAATCTGCTTGATACGGATTTATCACAGTTATTATTACCTTATCTTTCTTAAGTTCACTTTTAATAACAACAGTGCCACCCGCTTTGAGGTTTGCAATACCGTGTTTAATGGCATTCTCAACTAATGTAAGTAACGACATCGTGGGTATTTCCATCATCATAGTCGCGGGTAAAACCCGTAAATCTACTTGTAATCGTTTACCTAAACGAATGTGTTCAATAGCTAAATATTGCTGACATACCTCAAGCTCTTTCGCTAAGCTCGTCACGCCTTTGCTATCGCTTGCTAAGTTATAACGGAACAGACTTGATAGCTGAGTCACTAAGTCTGCCGCTTTTTCTTGATCTTCAAAGATCATACCGCGAATAGTATTTAACGAATTAAAAAGAAAATGCGGATTAATTTGATTCATCAAATTAGTTAAACGCTGTTCAGTGAGCTGCTGAGCTAAGTGCTTTTTGTCTCTATTAGATGTTAACCCCAAATAAATAATCAACCAAAAGGAAAATATTCCCGCATTAACCAGTAAACCAAGAACAAACTTACCTAATAAACCATATTCCTGTAAAGGCAGCGTTTGCTCTCTTTGCGGTATAACTAAAATATCATGTAGAACAGGAGAAATAAGCATTTGAGCAAACGTTACCAGACAGGCAGCTGCAAAGATTAAGGTAATATAATGAAAAAACTTTACCTTATACCCATCAGGAATCACATTTGATTTAAGGTAAGCACGTATAATAAAGTGTGAAATAACAATTGTTGGTATAAAGCCCTTAAAAAAGATCAATACCTGCCCAGTTAAACCTGTAACCTCAGGTCTTTCAACAGAGCCTACAAGAGAACTCACGCCCCAAAAAACTAGATTTCCAAAAAATTGGCATAAATAATAACTTTTATCTGTTTTCTTAACCATTTTTTATCCGAATAGAGCTTTCGTTGAAATAATTATTAAATGATAGACTTGTCCAAGTCTATCATCGACAAGTTATTGAGTAAGTAGCCATTTTATTACTTTCACAATAAAATTAAAAACTAAAGTCAGAAACTAAAATTAAAATTTAATGCAATAACCTCATAATCACCCACATCAGTGTAACTCAATGAAAAAAGACCACCTTTTGTCGAAAGAAAAGTACGGTAACCAGTGGCACTTTCTCGATCGTCCCTGTGCTCTAAAGCTATATTAAAAGTTCCATACTCATGCTGAGCATCATAACCAATACGGTAAACCGTACCATAATCTTGCCATATTTTAGTAGTGTCTACTTCGAAGTTTTGCTTTACATCTCCGAGTTCAAAAAATAATTTATGGGCTTCATTAATATAACCTTCGAAGCCAATAGCAATCTCTATTTCATCAAAATAACTGTTACTATTTTTATTTTCATCATGACTCATTTGATAAGAAACCTTGCCGTAAATGCCTCGCTGCCACTTATTTTCTGGAATTGATAGTGGCATATCCACTCGAGCAGATATATTAATGCCTTTACCGTGATAACCGTCTAGGTTAGTGAAAACACCACCAAGACCAATATAAATGCCTATTTTATCTTCGCTGGCTTTCTCTATACTAGCTTTTGCTGTACTGATATTACTTTCATTGCTTTCATTAGCATTTACTACTGAACAAAGAGCTACCGAGGTAAAAGCTAACGTTTTGATTAGTGTGGCTACAATTGATTTTTTCATAATATTCCCTTGAGTTTTAATTAGTTGTTGCTTCTATTGGGAGTAATATTAAAAAAAAATTTAACTTCTTTTTTTTAAAAGTGATGAGTGGTTAAAGAAAATGATGGGCGGCTAAAAATGAATACAAAGTAGCGATGACTGCACGATACAACTCATTTTCACATATAAAAAACTAGTTACTAATCCATATAACTTTCAATTGGAGGACAACTACAAAACAAATTACGATCCCCGTATACATCATCTATACGGTTAACCGTTGGCCAGAATTTGTTAGCTGCTGCCGCTGGTACTGGGAATACTGCTTCTTGAATCGTGTAACCACAATCCCAAGTATCAGTGATATCGAATTTAACACCCACTCACCTGACTCAACTTTAAAGATTTCAATCTGCCAGCCATAATAAATATCAATTGCTGAGATGGGAATTGGTGTACTTTGAGAAAATAATATTAGTCAACGTACATAGAGCCTTTGGTGAGTTAATAGCTCCACAATATCAACAAGCGCCATGTCTGCTTGAACAAACGCTGAAATGAATGAAAGTGTTCACGTATCTTCATCATGACGCTGCATGGATGCAACTTATTAGACAATGCAGACATCACGTCGAAGTATGGTGCTGAGTGTAGAATTACGTTTGGTGTAGCAGCGCGGGGGATTTCAAAGGGCATAACTTAGGTGCAGTGCCTTTAGCCCCTTCTCTTTTGGGTGTCGTCGCCACCGCGACAAATCATTTAAATTCACTCTGACCCCATTTATTATATTTAAACCGAGCCTGTAACAGATTTTGTTACAGAGTCTATCCCATTTTTTGCTCAATTAATTGTAGTAGCTGCGCATTTAACATAGCTAATTCGGCTTCCATGCTCTTGGTCCTTTCTTCATCACCACTTCTGCGCTCTCGAGCTATTTCTGCGATTAATTCGGCGATTTTTTCTTGCAACTCAGCAATTTTTTCATCTACCGTCTTTTGTTCTTTACCATTAGTATTACTAACTTCTTCTTGCCCTGATAATTTTCTCATTGCTGCTTGATTTTTATCATTAGTACTTTTTTCACGCCCTTCTTCTGAAATAGTGACTTGATCCGTTTTTAAGTGCTCTGAGGAGGATGTATTTATTTCAGCGTAAACCTTCATAGATGCCTGCTCTGAAGCTGAGATTTTTTCCTGATATGCTGGCGCAATAGAAGCTTGCAGTTGTTCTGTACGTAATTCCATTTCTGTTCTATCCCTAATGATATTATTTACTATTTCTCAGTATCGGCATAAAGCTAAAGAACTTAAATATTATCAAAAAGTTTAACATTACTTAGCGTCGCGGTGGCGACCACACCCAAGGGGGGACGTACCGCCGTGCCTCTCCTTGGAACCCCTGCGGCGCCCTACTCAGCAGAACATTCAATTTTCAATTTCAACTAGCGTACACCACGATTCCTACTGCTAAGCTCGTGGTATAAGTCTTCCCTGAACAACGGCAACCCTCGACGTCAGGACAATAATGCTCAGGAGAATATGCATCCTGCATTCTCTAATAAGTCACATCCATGTGACGTCTGCATTGTCTAATAAGTTACATCCGTGTAACGTCTGTCTCGGGTCGATGTCTACCCTTGCTAGTTGGTGATTGAATTGCTGAGATGGGATTTACAGCTCTTTTATGCTTAACTTATCGGCATAATGCTTGTGTATTACCTATTCTTTGATATTTAGCTCTACCTATTTAGTACATGCGATTATAATGGCGACTTTTTAAATACGAGTAGTATCAGATGTCTAAAATATTTATTATTGGCTTGCCTAGAACGGGCACTACCAGTATTAGTGTTGCACTATTAGAACTAGGCTTAGCTGTAGCTCATACCGCGTTTACCAAGCGTACGTTTG
>JALJPA010000236.1 GCA_022969215.1 Colwellia sp.
TTATTTGTTTTAGTGCCGTTACAATAGCAAAGCCGTTTACATCAAGATCCTAGTACCACTTTCTTATAAACTGAGAACTTATATATCTTTGATAAAGACTTGCGAATTACGCTGAAAGTTATACATTTGTTTCTTGCCTTCAGGTAACCTTTCTAGTGATGTTTCGATAAACCCTTGCTCTCGAAACCAATGACCACTCACCGTCGTTAGTAGAAATAACGAGGTTAAACCTTGTTTTTTAGCACTCAACTCAACAGCATTAATTATTCTTTCGCCGCGATTACCTTTACGATAATCTGGATCAATTACCACACAAGCAACTTCACCCGTTTCCGCTTCGGGATAAGGATATAAGGCAGCACAAGCGATGATAACATCTTCCTTTTTAAGCACAGTAAAACAACCAATTTCCATCTCAAGCAATTCACGAGAACGCTTAACCAATACGCCTTCTTCCTCAAGGGGTTGTATCAGCTCTAAAATCCCGGCGACATCATCAATAGTAGCGGTCGCGATTAACTCTTTGTGATCTTTGGCAATCAAGGTACCTGCACCATCACGGGTAAACAACTCTTGCAACAAAGCACTGTCACTTTGATAACTTACGCAATGACAACGCTCAACGCCATTTTCACCACTTTGGATGATAGAGCGCAGCAATAACTGACGCACATGACAGTCATTGTCATCAAGTAAGGTTTTCACTGTGCGAACACTGCAACTACGAATTAACTTGCCCGACTTATCAATAAGGCCTTCATCTTCAGTAAGAGCAATAAGTTTATCGGCTTGCAGTGCAATCGCTGTTTGGGTGGCAACGTCTTCTAAAGCGAGATTAAATACTTCCCCTGTTGGTGAGTAACCAATCGGTGATAACAACACAATTGAGCCATAGTCCAGCTGCATGTTAATACCGTCAGAGTCTATTCTTCTGACACTGCCGGTATATTTATAATCTATCCCATGGCGAACACCCATAGGCTTAGCTACGACAAAATTACCGGTACTGACCCTAATTTGTGAGCCATGCATAGGTGAATTCACTAAACCAGTAGAGAGTAATGCTTCAATGTGCAGACGTAATGAACCGGTAGCATCTTTAACGGCAACTAAAGTTTGTCCATCAGTGACTCTAATATTGTTTACCACGTTATCTTCAAGACCACGCTGCTTCATACGGTCTTCAATTTGTGGCCGTGCTCCATGCACCACCACCAATTTGACTCCTAAGCTTCGTAGTAACGAAATATCATGAATAATATTGGCAAAATTTGGGTGAGTTACTGCTTCACCGCCAAACATAAGTACCACGGTTTTTCCGCGATGGGCATTAATATAGGGCGCTGCGTTTCTAAACCATTTTACGTAATTCTGATCACTATTATTCATGCTTTCCATTCTTTAATTTTGCCTAGCCTTACTTTAATAAATTACTTACTTTGACTGACGATATATTCCATCGCTACTTCATCAGCAGGATCTTTATCTGGGCTCGGCTCACTGTCTTCAATAATATTTTCTGCTAGCGAGCTTTTATCAATTAAGTTAAAACCAAGTTTTTCAAAATATTGCGGAATATAAGTTAAAACAATAATTTTCTCTAACTCCATTTGATGAGCGAATTCTAACAAATATTGTACTAGTGCTTCACCTTGACCTTGTTGCTGAGCGCTTTCTTCTACTACTACCGAGCGAATCTCAGCTAGACCCGTTTGATAGATATAAAGCGAGGCAGTACCAACAACTTTACCCTCAAGTTCGGCGACAACAAAGTTCTGAATATCATGAATAATACTGTCACGAGTACGTGGTAAAATCTCACCTTTGTCAGCCCAGAAATTGGCCAATTGATCAATACTATCAACATCTGACATTTTAGCACGACGCACCGACATAGCGGCAGCACGTTGGGCATTTAAACGTTGTTTAACCTGTTTAAGTGCCACTTGAATTCTTTGCTTACCGGGCGCACCAACAACTTGCTCGTTTAAAATAGCTTCATTGCCAGACTGTGTAGTCGCTAAGGCTTTTTCAACTTGTGAACGTGAAGTGCCACCAAGCGCTTCACGCTTATTAAGCGTCGATTCAATAGAAAGATGTTGATAAACATCTTGTTCAATTTTATCGCTAAATTCTTGTAATTGACTGATGGTTAAATCTTCTAAAGGCACACCTTTATCAATTGCGGCCAAGACAACTTCACCAACAATATGATGCGCTTCACGGAACGGAATATCTTTACCCACTAAGTAATCGGCAAGTTCAGTGGCATTAGCATAACCCTGTTGTGCTGCTGCCAGCGTACGTGAACGGTTTACTTTTAAACCATCAGCGACTAACACCGCCATTTCCATACATTCTTGCCAAGTATCAAGGGCGTCAAACAAACCTTCTTTGTCTTCTTGCATATCTTTGTTATAAGCAAGAGCAAGCGCTTTCATTGTTGTTAACATACCGGTTAAGGCACCAAAAACACGCCCTGATTTTCCACGAATTAATTCACAAGCATCCGGGTTTTTCTTTTGCGGCATTAACGATGAGCCAGAGCTCACCAAATCGCTCATTTCGACAAAACCAGCTTCACCCGAATTGTAGAAAATTAAGTCTTCGGCAAAACGTGACAGATGCATCATTGAAATACTGGCTGAAGCCAATAATTCAATAACATGATCTCTATCAGATACTGCATCGAGACTATTTAGCGTTGCGGTTCTAAAACCTAAACGATTAGCTAAAGCTTTTCTGTCAATTGGGTACGCTGTACCCGCCAAAGCGCCAGAGCCTAAAGGAGAAACATCTAACCGATAAAGGGCATCTTTTAAACGACCAATATCACGGTTAAACATCTCTACATAGGCTAAACACCAATGACCGAAAGTAATAGGTTGTGCTCTTTGTAAATGGGTATAACCCGGTAGCACGGTATCTTTTTCACGTTCGGCTAAATTCATCATCGCTTGTTGTAAGTTCACTAGGGCAAATAATAAATCGCCACCAGTCTCTTTACACCAAAGCTTTAAATCTGTTGCTACTTGGTCATTACGACTACGACCGGTATGGAGTTTCTTGCCTAAATCACCGGTTTTTTCAATTAACTGAATTTCTACCCAGCTATGAATATCTTCGGCATCAGATAGCAAAATCTGCTTGGGATTTTCTTCTACTGAGGCTTTTAATTCTTCAAGTGCTGCGGTTAAACGCGTTAGTTCATCATCGTTCAATACGCCAACTTCATGTATAGATTGCGCCCAAGCGATTGAGCCGACAATATCTTGTACCGCCATACGATAATCTACCGGCAATGAGTCATTAAATTTCTTAAATTGTAAACTCGCTTTTCCCTTAAATCTTCCGCCCCATAAAGCCATAATTACTTCTCCTGATCTTTTAGGCTGCTTTTCTGGCTTAGCGCAGTAATTCTACTTGATAAACTGAATAAACGGATAAAACCTTCGGCATGTTTTTGGTCGTAAACATCATCAGCACCAAAGGTAGCAAAGGCTTCTGAGTACAAGCTGTTTGGTGAGCGACGTTGAATTACTTGTGCCATGCCCTTGTATAACTTAACCACTACATCACCGGTTAACTTTTCAGCAAAAGATGCTGCAGAGGCAAGTTGTGCCTTAGCAAGTGGCGTAAACCAACGACCATCATATATTACATGTGAGAATTCAAGGCCAACAGACTCACGGTATTTAAGCGACTCTTTATCGAGAATCAAGGTTTCTAAACCCTTATATGCTGCCATTAAAATGGTGCCTCCTGGTGTTTCATAACAACCACGAGACTTCATGCCTACTAAACGGTTTTCAACAATATCAATTCTACCAACTCCGTGTGCCGCACCCTTATCATTTAGATACATTAGCGCGTCATAAGCGCCAGCACCCTTTTCACTACCAGCCTCACTATTTCCAGAGAAATCTTTACCATCAATAGCAACGAGTTCACCTGCAAGAAAGCTTAATTGTACTTTTTCTGGCACATCTGGCGCATCCATTGGATCAACCGTCATGGTCCATACTTCTTTTGATGGCTCACACCATGGGTCTTCTAACTCGCCACCTTCATGAGATATATGCCAAGCGTTAGCATCACGGCTATAAATTTTAGTTAATGACGCTGAACAAGGAATATCACGCTCAGCTAAATAATCTAATAAGTCTTCACGAGAAACCATATCCCACTCACGCCATGGCGCAATTACCGTAAGCTCTGGCGCTAGGGCAGCAAAACAAGACTCAAAACGTACTTGGTCATTACCTTTACCGGTACAACCATGACAAAGGGCATCAGCGCCAACTTTAAGGGCAAGCTCTACATGTGCTTTGGCAATAATAGGACGCGCCATTGACGTGCCTAATAAATATTGACCTTCATAAACTGAGCCGGTTTTCAAAATCGGGTAAATATATTCTTTTACGTATTCTTCTTTCAGATCAACTATATAACATTCTGATGCACCTGATGCTAGGGCTTTTTCTTTTACGCCCTCAAGCTCTTCATCACCTTGACCAACATCGGCACAAAAGGCGATAACTTCACAGCCATCATAGTTTTCTTTTAACCATGGAATGATAGCCGAGGTATCTAAGCCACCAGAATAAGCTAATACTACTTTTTTGATTTGTTTCTTTGCTAAGGCCATTTTTCTTCTCTCTTAAATTTTTAGATGTTACTCGTTAGTATTATTACTAACTTAGTCACAATTATTTCGTTACTCATGCTAATTAATTAGCAAGCAATGTTACTAGAACGGCATTCTGTGCCCACATTCTATTTTCTGCTTGTTGGAATACTTTCGATAATTCACTATCAAATAACTCAGTCGTAATTTCTTCTTCCAAATGCGCAGGTTGGCAATGCAATACCATGTTCGCCTCTGTCTTCGACATCAGCGCGTGATTCACTTGATACGGGGCAAACTTAGCGAGAATTTCCGCTTTTTTACTGGCATCTTCATCACCCATAGAAATCCATGTATCGGTATAAATGACATCCTGTTTACCGATGGCGTTAATATCATTGGTAAGGTGCAACTTACTGCCCGACTCTTGTGCCAGTTTCTTGGTTTTGTCAATGATATCTGCCTGCGCCTCATGGCCTTCAGGAGATACTAAAGTGAAATCAACCCCTAAAATTGCCGCCATAATCATTAATGAATTAGAAACATTGTTGCCATCGCCGACATAGGCCAATTTTACTTGGCTTAAATCAGGGTAGGTTTCTGCTAAAGTGACAAAATCGGCAAGTGCCTGGCATGGATGATAAACATCACATAAAGCATTAATAACCGGAATACTGGCATGTTCAGCTAAACCTTTAATAGAATCATGACTAAAAACACGGGCAACAATGAGATCAGCAAAACAGGATAAATTTTTTGCGTAATCACTAACCCGTTCACGTTCACCCAACTTGCCATTTTGTTGGCCTAAATAGAGCGAATGTCCACCTAATTTATTAATGCCCATGTCAAAGCTAACATGTGTTCTTAAAGAAGGTTTTTCAAAAATCATCGCCACTGACTTGCCAGCTAATGCTTGGCTATAATCGCTAGGATGTTGTTTGATATTAATAGCTAATTCGATTAATGCTAATATTTGTTCTTTGTTTAGCTGGTCATCCGCTAAAAAATTGTTTAATGATTGTAATGCGTTATCTGTCGACATAAGGTTTAATCTCAATATTTCGTTTAGGCTAATTTGGCTGTATTTGTGTGCCAATGCCATTTCCATCAAGTAATTGGCTAATTTGCTCAGGCGATTGCCAACTGGCAACCGCGATACTTCGTCGTAATTCTTTCGCGGCATGCAAGGCAGCATTTACTTTTGCGGTCATACCCCCGGCAATTACACCCTGCTTAATAAGCTGTTGCGCTTGCTCTGCGTTAAGTGATGATAAATACTCGCCATCTGCGCCTTTAACGCCATTCACATCGGTGAGTAACAATAGCTCGGCATTAAGTAGCTGACAAATAGCCACCGCGGCATCATCGGCATTCACATTAACTAAGTCGCCATTATCTAAGGCTCCTATAGAAGAAATTACCGGTAGAAAATTAGCTTTTAATAAAGTGTCTAATAACTTACTGCTATTGGTTTTTGGTACACCCACTTGACCTAAGTTTTGCGTGGATAAAGTACAAGAGATCATATCGCCATCATTTAACGATAGACCGACCGCGGCTAAATCCATACTATTGGCCGTAGCAACAATAGCTTTATTAACCGTGCCCGCGAGAGCACCACTGATTAATGCTATTTGCTCTTTAGGCGTAACCCGTAAGCCATGCTTTTTCTCTGTGGTAAAACCCGCTTGTGCCAACATTTCGTCAACCACACAGCCACCACCATGTACCAAGACCACTTGTTTATTTTTCAATGTGGCTATCACACTGAGTAAAGCATTAAGAGCTGATTCTTTTTCAAGAATTGCGCCGCCAATTTTAATCACTAAGGGTTTTAGCTTTGGTTTAACTTGTGGCTTTAGTTCAGGGTTGTTCATCTCTATTCCTTTCTATACCTAAATACGATCTTTTTTAATTTTCTAAGCATTTATTAATGAAAACTCACTGGCCAAGCCAAGTGAAATATTAAAACATTGCACTGCTTGCGAAGCTGCACCTTTAAGTAAGTTATCAATGGCACAACTTACCACCACAACCTGCTTCTCTTCATCAAACTGCCAATGCACATCGGCAAATGGCGTATAAGCAACATTGCCAATTTCTGGCCAACTTGCTACTAATCTTACTAAAGGCTTATCACTATAGGCCTGTGCAAAAGCTTGTTGTATTTGAGCATTAGTAACGCCAGCATTAACTTGCAAGGTCACTGTTGCTAACAGCCCTCTTTTATAAGGCGCTAAATGCGGATTAAATACTACTTCAATTGCTGCTTCTTGGGAGATCTCAG
>JALJPA010000237.1 GCA_022969215.1 Colwellia sp.
TATTGTCGTTTCAAGATAAACTACGATACCGCGAGCAGATAAGTGATTACGAACATTGGTACTGATTACTGAACCACCACCTGTCGCTAAAACAATACCTTGTTTTTCACTTAAATCTTCAATTACAGTTTCTTCTCTTTTGCGGAAACCTTCTTCACCTTCAAGATCAAATACCCAAGCAATGTCTGCTCCTGTACGACGTTCTATCTCTTGATCAGAGTCAAAGAACTCAAGATGCAATCGGTCGGCTATTTCTCTACCGATAGTGCTTTTTCCAGCACCCATAGGGCCTATAAGGAATATGTTACGTTTTTCTGCCATTAGATTTACTTAATACTCGTTGTGTTAACAGAACAGCCAGAAGCCTAGATCTCAATGAAATAGAGCTTTTGACCAAAAAGAGGTCTCCCTCAGAAATTTCAAGGGCGTAATTATCGCAAGTGTTAGCTATAAAATGCAAGTAACAATAGTACTAACTTAGTTAAAAACCCTCTTTAAAAATTAAAAAATCCATCAAATGCCTGAATAAGACGGCATTTAATGGATTTTCTAATCAAGTACCTAGAATTCTTCGGTAACAATTCTAGGCGTAACGAAGATCAATAACTCTTTTTTCTCATTTAACTGGCTGGTCGTTCTAAATAACCAACCTAAATAAGGAATATCACCTAAAACAGGAATTTTAGTAACTGTACTGATAATCGCTTGTTGATAAATGCCGCCGAGCACAATGGTTTCACCATTACTGACCAATACTTGTGTGCCAATGCGCTGAGTATCGATTGCTGGTGCAAAACCACTGGTAATATCCGATATAGTATCTTGTGTAACCACCAAATCTAAGATGATTTTATCATCAGGGGTAATATGTGGGGTTACCGTTAAACTTAACACTGCTTTTTTAAATTGTGTCGAGGTTGCACCACTTGATGCTGCCTCTTGATAAGGTATTTCAACACCTTGTTCAATGTAAGCCTCTTTCTGATTTGCGGTAGTAATACGTGGACTAGCAATCACTTCACCTTTATTCTCTTTTTCAAGAGCAGAAAGCTCAAGATCTAAAATAGTGCCATTGGCTAACCTAGCCACCTGAAATGCGATCGTTCCAGCGGGCGATGCCACAGGTAAGTTAACATTCAACCTATCACCTAAGTCGGGCACAGACCCACCACGAGCGACGTCAACACCTGTTAAGCTTCCTGATGTCGTTCCTTCGCCATCAGTATTAGTCACGCCCCAACGAATGCCTAGCTCTTCATTCATATTATCTTTGACAGTAACCATTCTAGCTTCGATAACAACTTGACGAACAGGAACATCGAGAATAGTAACCATACGTTTAATGTCTTCAATACTAGTAGCGGTATCACGAATCAATAAAGTGTTGGTACGTTCATCTACTGAGACACTACCGCGTGCAGATAAAATACTGGTATCTTCATTTTTAATTAATTCGGCAAACTCTGCCGCTTTAGCATAATTTACTTGTACATACTCTGTATACAGAGGAGCAAGTTCTTCAACTTGTTGCTTAGCTTGTAAAGCTTGTGCTTCACGGGCAGCGAGTTCATCACTCGGCGCAACCATTAAGATATTACCCTGCATGCGCTTATCTAAGCCCTTTACCTTTAAAATAATGCTTAAGGCTTGATCCCAAGGCACACCATCAAGACGTAGGGTAATATTACCTGTCACTGTATCACTGATAATTAGGTTAAATTCGTTATAATCGGCAATTATCTGTAGTACAGTACGTACTGGAATGTCCTGAAAACTTAACGAAATACTACGACCTTTAAAATCCTCAGTTTCCCCTAAGTAGGTTGGTGCTTTTACCGGCTTTTCTTTTACCGTTATTATAAACAGGTTTTCTTCCTGCTTCTGGGTAAAAATAAAGCCACTTTCAACTTCAATAACTAAACGTGCGTTACGTCCTTCTTTAAAAGTTTCAATACTGGTAACGAGCGTACCAAAGTCAGTCACATCTAATTTATAAATTAAATCGTCAATAATTTCAGTGTTATGCAGTTCGATATTTAATTTACCTAATTTGTCATTAACATCTGCGGCTAGCATACTGCTGTTAAGGTAAATCAATATTTGTCCTTCATTCTCGCTGTTTAACCTAAAATCAATTGACTCTACTTGGTTAATAAACGCTTCGCCGGCAGGACTAAATGTTTCAACAATATGTGCTGATTCGCCATAATTAAAGGTTATGGCAAACTCTTTGTCGTTATTGAGAGCAACATCAAAAACGGCAAGTTTTTCTAAACTGATTAAAGCAACAACCTTTCCAGTGGTTGTGTCTAAAGTAATATTTTTTACACCTGCGTGGTTGATTAATGTTTCTTTTAACTCTTTACCAAAAGCTTTGGCATCAAAAGTTACCTCGACAAAAGCTTGTGTCATTGATGATTTAATTTCAGGTAGAGTAGTAATATTTTCAGTAAAACTAAAAACCAAAACAATCTGATCGTTTTGTATAGTGTTATAAGAAATACCGAGCAGTTCATTGTTATGCTCAGCAGCACTTGCTGATACAGACAGCAAGGAAGTAGATAAAAGTATTAATGTCGCAAGCCAGAGCCTTTTGATAGCAGTAAAGCCTTTATAATTTTTCATTTGATTAAATAGCATTATTAATTCCTTTACTTATTTGACACTTCAGATTGTACGATATTCAATTTCGCTTCACGCTCTGCCCAACATCCAGCACCATCAGGGGCTAATTCAATAATTTTCACAGTTTTTGCACTCACTTGTGTGATACGGCCATTGTATAAGCCTAGGTAATTTCCAACAGCAACTCTATGTAAACTTAAATCTGATGCTTCTAATAAAGCCCAGAGCATACTTGCATCACCTAAGGTGCCGCGCATTGTTAAGTCACTTAAAGCATATTTTTCTAATGGTTGTTTACGACGGTTAGTATCAGGGCTTAAACACCCCGCCATTTGCTGCATTTTTTGCTGAATGGCTTCAGGTCTTGGCAATACAAATGGACTACGTAAATCATCTGCTGAGTAAGCTATATGATTAAAAGGATTGACCTCTGGTATAGGGTCAATGTAATTAGTTGTTGTTGCTTTCACCTGGGCCATATGAGCTTTTATTTCAGTGGTATCATCAAAACAGCCAGAGACTAAAGCGAGCGAGACTACACTAAGTACTTTTATTGTATTAACAGTAAAACTAGATGTTGTCATTCGGCTACCTCCTGTTGATAACGGTAGGTTTTAGCTTGTAACTTTAAATTTAAGGTATCAAGATCATCTCGTTCAATCTTAATTTTAAAGTCATGCAAGGTCACAATCCTTGGCAAGCCAGCAATTTTACTGACGAATTGACCAAAGGAGTGGTACGAACCGATGACTTCGATATCAATGGGTAATTCAATATATATTTCTTTACTAATTTCTGGTTGCCACTCTAATTTGACAAAATCAAGGCCACTGGTGGTACCAACAAACGTTATATCATCTAATAAGCCAGGGATTTCGTGACTATTAGGTAAGCTTCTAAGTTGATTAGCAAAAGTATCTTCAGCCTCAATCATTTGTGCGCGGAACAAATCTAAATTGGCCGCGACATGATATTTTGTCCTGTAAGACTGCTTTAAAGTGGCTTCTTCAGTGAAACCTCGATCAACTTGCTTAATTTGATCACTAATTAAAGCCATATAACCTAGAAAGGCAACTGCTACAGCTAAAAAAATAGCTAATAGTAATTTAGCTGCCGCAGGCCACTGACCAATATTATCAAGTTCGAGATTGTCAAACTGGGATGCATCAAACTTCATTATTTGCTCCCTTTCCTTCCGTTAGCATCATCCACTAAGCCTTTTATTTTAACTTTCATTTTAAAACTACTAAGCAACTTAGGAGAGCCATCGTCAGCCGTAATAGACTCAGGGGTCGCATCAATAAATAAATCAGATAACTCAACTGCTCGAATCATATTAGCTAAATGGTTGTTAGATTCACTTTTACCTATTAGTTGTAAAGTATTACCTTGCTTTTCCATTTCAGTAATATAAATACCATTGGGAATAATCTTTGCTATTTCATCAAGTACTTGTGTACCAACATTTCGACTACGTTGTAATTGCTCAACAACATTAATTCGTTTCTCTAGAGCCGCTTTCTTATCATTTAAGGTTCTTATCTCAGCAATTTGAATATCCAGTTGCGCAATCTCATTCTTTAGGTATTGGTTTTTAGTATTCTGACCATCAATGCGCGCTTGAAAATAAAAGTTAATGGTAAGTACGAGTACTAATACGATCAAACAGACGGCGGCCAAAACAGTAAAGTATTCTTTTTGTTGTGCCTTGAGTGCTTCTTCACGCCAAGGAAGTAGGTTTATATGTGCCATGGCGTAAAACTCCTTAAAGCGAGACCGGTTGCTACCATCAATTGAGGAGCAACATTAGCAAGTTCGTCCTGATCGACTAAATCACTCATTTCCATATTATGAAAAGGGTTAGCAATAACGGTGTGAATACCTAGTTCTTCAGTAAGTAAAGTTTCAATCCCTTCTAATCCAGCTGTGCCACCAGAAATCAATAAATAGTCAACTTTTTCTTGGCCACTAGTCGTTAAAAACATTTGAATGGCACGGCGTATCTGTTGCATTAATACGGTATGGAAAGGAGCTAATACTTCAAAAGTATAATTTGGCGGTAAATCATTTGAGGTTTTAGCCTCTTCAGCTTGTTCAAAAGATTTATTGTAATATGAAACAATTGAGCGAGTATATTGCTCGCCACCAAACATTTGATCACGACTATAAATATGCTTACCGGCATCGGTAGCAGAAAAAAGCGTTACCGTTGAGCCTATATCTACTATAGCAACAACTTTATCTTTGGCATCTTCAGGCAATTGGCTTAAACAAAGATCGTATGCTCGACCAACAGCATATGACTCAACGTCAATCACCTTGGCATGAAAGTCACCAGCATCTAAAGCAGCAACACGCGCCTCAATTGACTCAGTGCGAGCGGCACTTAACAATACATTAACTTTACTTGGATCTGACTCGTTAACATCAAGAGTCTCAAAGTCTAAACTGACTTCATCTAATGGGAATGGAATAAGACTATCAGCTTCAATCTCGATTTGACTGGCAAGCTCATCTTCAGTCAAAGCAACATCCATATAGATAACTTTGGTAATAACCGTTTGTCCTGATACTGCGGCAGCGGCATCTGTAGCTTTAGCTGAAATTTTCTTTCTTAGTTTTGCTATAACAGCGCCAACCGATTCAATATCTTGAATTTCACGATCTACCACTGAACCTCTGGGCATTGGCTCTATAGCAAAATCTTCCATTACAAAGCCTTCACTTCCCTGACTCAATAAGACGGCTTTTGCCGAATGGGAACCGATATCGATCCCCACCATCATTGAGCTTTTCTTTTTAAACAGTTTGTCTAGCATAACGACCTACAATTTTATTTTTGTAATTATTTTAGACGCAAAATACGCATAAATACATTTATTACATGCTTTTACACGATATACTAGTATTATCTTACAGTTTTATCCACTTATTGGCCTTCTGTTGTGTTATCAATCAAAAATTTATTAAAAGTCAGTCTGATAGTGTTCATTTTGATAGCTATTGCCGGTTATAGTTTATATCTGACAATGCGTTCAGATTTACCCAGTGTTAACTCATTAAAAGACTTACATTGGCAAACACCAATGCAAGTTTTTAGTCGCGATGGTTTGTTAATTTCTCAGTTTGGTGAGAAGAAGCGAACTCCCTTAACACTGGAGCAAGTTCCGCAACAACTTATCGATGCTTTATTGGCAACAGAAGATGATCGTTTTTATATGCATTTTGGTGTCGATCCAATAGGTATGGGACGGGCAGTACTTGGTAAGTTAATGGGTCAAGACAAAGGCGGTGCTAGTACCATTACCATGCAAGTTGCGCGTAATTTTTTCCTAACGAGAGAAGTAACCTACACCCGAAAAATTCGAGAAATATTCTTATCATTTCATATTGAGAGTTTGCTCAGTAAAGATGAGATATTAATGCTCTACATTAATAAAATTGAACTAGGTCATAGATCATTTGGCTTTGGCGCCGCTGCGCAAGTTTATTATGGTAAAGAAATAAGTGAACTCAACCTTGCACAAATTGCTGTGCTGGCAGGTTTACCTAAAGCACCGTCGACATTAAATCCTATACGTTCGCCCAAACGCGCTAAAGCTCGTCGCTCTGTTGTCCTCCATCGTATGCTAGTTAGCGGCTATATCACAGACCAAGAATACCAAAACGCTAAAGCAGCTCCAATTACTGGTAAAAGACATGGTGCTGAGATAGAGCTGAATGCTCCCTATGTTGCTGAAATGGCTCACCAAGAAGTACTTAAACGTTATGGCAAAGAAAAAGCCTATACCGAAGGCTACAAGGTATTTACTACCGTTACCGCTAAACTTCAAACTGCAGCTCAGCAAGCATTGGTGAATAACCTATTAAACTATGACCAGCGCCATGGGTTTCGAGGGCCTTTGAGTTCTCTGAGGTCGAGTCAAGCGTCAAAAAATAACGAATTTACAGAGCAACAATCCATCTTGCTAAGCCAAGAAGAGATTGCTAGTGCCCTTGCTAACACTAACTATTACCAAATGCTTGTCCCCGCAGTAGTTACCGCTGTTCAAGATAAATCTGTCGCTATCCAATTAAGAAATGAGGAAATAGCGACTATTAACTGGCCTGGATTAGCTTGGGCACGACCGTATATTAATGACCAAAGACAAGGTAAGCCGACTAAGTTAGGCAGTGATATCCTCCACTAAGGTGAAGTCAATTTAGACAGTAAAATGCCCGACACTAATTATCCTCTAGGGCA
>JALJPA010000238.1:0-4629 GCA_022969215.1 Colwellia sp.
CCCGATACCCGATACCCGATACCCGATACCCGATACTTTTTCAAAACATTCCATCCAGATAAACATACAGTAAAACTGTAGCCTAAAAACAACAAAACTATCTGTAGTTATTAAAGATTATGAAAAACCGATATGTTAATGTTTATCATTCAAAAGCTAAATGAGCGGTGTTTTATGTGCTCTTTGATATATAACGGTTTGTTTTGAAAATATTTTTATGAGACTTATACCTGGATTTAAATACCGCCCTCAAAGATATGGATAAGTCATCTCCTTATGTAGTTACGGCTTTCGAGAGTCCGCGTCCATAGAATTAGAAATGAGCTGACGATAAGTTAGTGCACAACATTGATAATACAAAAAGCCAATCAGGGAATGACTGCAAAGATGGATGATTTCGAAGTTTTAAAGATAAAGCTAAAAAAGTTTGCCGATGATCGTGATTGGGATCAATTCCATTCGCCTAAAAACCTGTCGATGGCATTAAGTGTTGAAGCATCTGAGCTGGTGGAGTGTTTTCAATGGCTCACTGAAAAAGAGTCACAAAACCTAACCTCAGAGCAATTATCAGCGGTGGTTGATGAAATTGCTGACGTACAGGTTTATCTATTGCGTTTGGCAACCAAGCTGGATGTGAATATATTGGATGCTGTTGAGCAAAAGATGGTGAAGAATGCAGCTAAATATCCTGCTGATAAGGTGAGGGGGAGTGCTAAGAAATATGA
Organism: Colwellia sp.; assembly: GCA_022969215.1. Taxonomy (GTDB): domain Bacteria; phylum Pseudomonadota; class Gammaproteobacteria; order Enterobacterales; family Alteromonadaceae; genus Colwellia. The sequence continues at coordinate 726 of JALJPA010000238.1, forward strand.
TCAGTATGAATGAGAAAGTGCAGCTGGGAAGCTATGAGCTACAAGCTAGAAAGCAGTAATTGTCGATGGTGAAAAAGGTGGATGTCCCATACCTCCCCATACTTGAGGTTTGTTAATGGAAATACAAATTGGTGATGTTTTAAGGTATAAAAAACCAGCGTGTCATAATAATCGGTATGAGGGTGGGTTCCTTAATTTTCATTTCATGATCCAAAAAACAGATATTAATCGGTTACAGTTGGAAAAAGGAATAAATCCAGCTGCTGCAATTATGACAAGCGATTGTGGAAAAGTAAGACCTGCCATTTTGGTCTCCACAAGCCCTAACAAAAAAGGTACTGCTGAAACGCCTTGGCAGGATTATTATGATAGCGATAATGGCCATATTAGATACTTTGGTGATAATAAAGAGCCTAGCAAAGATCCTGCTCAAGCACCTGGAAATAAAGCGTTATTAGCGGCATTTCGGCTCGCACATTCACATGACCCATTAGAGCGATTACAAACACCACCTATATTGTTTTTTAAACGTGTAACCGTCGATGGTAAAGCAAAAGGTTTCCCAATGTTTCAAGGGCTAGGAGTTATCAATAGTATGGAGTTGGTATCCCAGTGGGACAATAAATTACAGCGCTCTTTTACCAACTATGCTTTTGATTTTACAGTATTGTGTATGATGAAAGAGCACGACACCTTTGAGTGGGACTGGATTAATGCTCGTAGAGATAAGAACTTCTCAGTGCTTGACACAAACTTAAAGGCTCCCGCTAGTTGGAATCTTTGGCTAAAAGAAGGGGTTAATTCTTTAAGTAAAGCTCGACGACGAGTTTCAAAATTATTGGTTGTCAAAAGTGAAGAGCAAAAACCTCAACCTGGCTCTCTGCAGGAAATGCAGCTGCAAAGCATATACAGTTTCTATGATGGAAGAAAACATAAGTTCGAAGCATTGGCAGAATGGGTGGCGCAACGGGTTATAGGAAAGGATATAGGGATCTATCAGCAAGGCTGGATAACACGTGGTTCTAGTGATGGCGGCGCTGATTTTATAGGAAAGGTAACTTTGGGCAGTGATTTCTCCAAAGTTGAATTAATTGTACTTGGACAAGCCAAATGTGAAGTTCTGACTAGTCCTACAGGCGGTAATCATATTGCCAGAACGGTTGCACGACTTAAAAGAGGTTGGATAGGTGCCTATGTGACTACTAGCTATTTTTCTGACGCAGTACAGCGAGAAATCATTGAAGATAAATACCCTATTATTCTAATCAACGGTAAAAGAATTGTAGAAGAGGTATCTAAGTTTTTGCATGAGAGCGAAGAATATCAAACAATAAATGAGTTTCTGGATTTTATGCTTAAGAGTTACCCAGAAAGGCTTAAACAACGTGAGCCTGAAGAGATACTTAATGCATAGTTTAAAAGGCAGTAAATGTTGTTCGCTCACTGAACAAAAAAATGTAGGTATATGCCGTATCACCTATTATAATTCGGTTAATTTTTTTTGGTCGTGTCGTTATTTATGTATAAGCAACTTACTGCAATTGATCTGTTTTCTGGTGCTGGTGGATTTTCGCTAGCAGCGCACAATTGTGGACTAAAGGTGAAAGCCGCTATTGAATTTGATAAAGCAGCTGCATCAACTTATCAAGATAACTTAATTGATAAGTTAAAAACACAAACGAAACTTATTGCTGGAGACATTAATCTAGTAAATATTGCTGATTTGATGTCAGAATTGGATCTTGGTCAAGGTGAACTGGATCTACTTCTTGGTGGTCCTCCTTGTCAGGGTTTTTCGTCGCACAGATTAAAAGGTTCGGGAATTGATGATCCACGTAATCAGCTTTTAATTAGATATTTTGATTTCGTTAAAGAGCTTCAGCCAAAGGCTTTTTTAATTGAAAACGTGTCGGGCCTACTATGGAAAAGGCATGAGGATTATCTAGATCAGTTTCTTGCATTAGCTAAAGAAAATGATTATCAAGTTAAGTTTTGTAATACGTTGTTATCTAAAGATTACGGGGTTCCTCAAAATCGAAAACGTGTTTTTATTTATGGAGTTAGGAAGGATATAGATAAAAAGGGAAAGTTTTTATTTCCACCAGATCCAACACATTTCAACCCGCAAAAAGGTATTCCTAGTTGGCCAACAAGCTCGACTGTTTTTGAAAAGCCAAGTCAATCAGTTTTACAGCAGTATGTTACTGAATACTATATGCCAGAGTTTGGAATAACAAAGAAAGAAGCTAAACAATTAGTTAAAAAATTGGTGTTCGGAAAAAAACTGCTCAAAAGAGACCCATGTAATTACCATATGCAACATACTGATTTACTGACAGAAAGGTTCAAGAGTACTAGACTTAATGGCAGCAGGCTAGATAGTGGGATCACGTTGGATTGCCATAAAACTCATGGTGGCCATAAAGATGTTTATGGTCGAATTATTCTCCACCTGCCTGGTAATACAATTACCACTGGATGCAATAATCCTTCTAAAGGCCGTTTTGTTCATCCTTGGTTAGACCATGGCATGACATTAAGGCACGCCGCTAGATTCCAGACTTTTCCTGACTGGTTTGTGTTTAATGGCACTACAACTGAAAAAGCAAAACAAGTAGGTAATGCAGTGCCGATTTTATTAGGCGAAATATTGATTAACTCTATTAAACAAAATATAGAAGCTGTTTTACAGTTAAAGGCTGCAATTTAAATTATAGATAATAAGCTAGGAAAGAAAATGTCATCAATATCTTTTCAAACGAAAGCACGAACAATTGATCACTTGGGAAGGGAGCAAATTGCCGACTGTCCGACTGCTATATCTGAGTTATGGAAAAATTCATATGATGCATATGCTCGTCGTGCCGAACTACATCTATTTAATGATGATAAAAGTGTCGCTGCCATAGTTGATGATGGCCACGGCATGAACCATCATGACTTAATAACGAAGTGGCTGGTCATTGGGACTGAATCTAAAGCATCAGGCGGAGAGATAGACTTAGACGATTTAGATGGTTTAAATGAAAGACCAAAACAAGGACAAAAAGGTATTGGTCGGCTATCTAGTGCTATTCTTGGTTCGCTTCTATTACTCGTTTCAAAAAGAAAAAATTCAAAATTTGTGGCCGCTTTAATTGATTGGCGTTTGTTCGAAAATCCCTTCTTATACCTTGATGATCTTAAAATACCTGTTGAAGAATTTACAGACAAGAGAGATTTAATTGATTTGCTGCCAGTCATGTATGATGAGTTGATGTCCAATATTTGGGGCTCTCCTCTTGAAGAAGATAAAGAGAGAAGCGACCGAATCGAATTAGCTTGGCAGCAATACTCATTGGTAGAGCATCAATCATTTAAGCAGAAAAAATTAACTGATGAGCTTACTACTAAAGAAAAAATAGAAAACACACTAATCTCATCAGTATACGAAGAGTATCATTTAGAAAAATGGCCTGTTTGGAATGGTTCTAGTGAAAAAGGAACTGCTCTATTTATATCTAATATTCATGATGATTTAAAAGCTCAATATGGCGATGAAGATGATCCGTTGGTAGCACGAGCGAAAGTGAACTTTTTTTCTACACTAATCTCATTTACAGACCATGTTATTAAAAACAATCCAGTTGAATTTGACTACAAAGTGGTGCTGCATAAAGACTCATATAATAATTCTCTTGTTTCACCTGATTTAGAATTTTCGCATGATGATTTTGAGAAAATGGAACACCGTGTTGTTGGCATAATTGATGATTCTGCTATTTTTAAAGGTCAAATTCATGCCTTCGGGCATGATCTCGGTGACGTAGTCATACCGTTACAGATAAAAATGCCTTTTCACCATTTAAGTAAAGTCGGACAAGTAAATATATTTTTAGCAAGTTATGAAGTAGAAAAAGGCAAG
>JALJPA010000238.1:4639-6846 GCA_022969215.1 Colwellia sp.
GGAGAATTAGGGGGAGTTAGAAGTTCTATGGAACCCGGTGTTTGGAACGATATCAATGAAAAAATGCGACGATATAATGGGTTGAAAGTATACCGTGATGGATTACGTGTCATGCCTTATGGCAAACAAAGTAATGACTTTTTTGAAGTTGAAACTCGGCGCTCAAAGAATGCTGGTGCGGCTCATTACTCTCTTCGTAACATGATAGGTGCGATCTCGCTAACGAAGAAATACAATTCAAATTTAAAAGATAAGGCAGGGCGAGAAGGTTTTATAGATAATAAAGCCTCTAAGGCGTTTAGGGATATAATTGAATTACTTTTAGTTGAAGTTGCAAATAGATATTTTGGTCGGAGTTCAAAGTCAATACGTGGGACGTTTACAAAGCCACTTGAAGAAGATTATCAACAAAGAAAAGCAGCGCTAGATTTGAAGGAACAAAAAGCCAAAGATAAAAAAGCTTTTAACAATAACTTAAAATCTTATGCACCAAAAGTAATTGAGTTGCTTACCCAAACAAAACTTTATCTATCAGAAGTTGAATCATTAGAAAAAAATTCCGAAAACATATTAAAACTACAAAAAAAAGCTGGAGATATTGGACAAAAAATATTAACAATAAAAATATCCAATGCGCCAAGAACACTAAAAGGAAATCAAGAAACCCTTTATCGCGAATATAAATCTAATCTTGCTTTTATCCAAAACACCTTAAAAGAAACGCAAACTTTTCTAAATAGCGAATTAGAACGGTTAAAACCTAAAGAACCAGGCGAGCTTGCTTACTCTCAGTTACAAAGAAATGCTAAGTATATTCAAGATCAGTTAAGGGCATGGAAAGTTGAGGCCAGAGGTATTTTAAGTAAAGAACAACAACGTATCGATGCCTTAATCGATGAGAAGAACAAGCAATATCATAAAATTGCGCAGCCATACATTGCTGAAGTTGAAAGTAATCGTATGTCTCTCGCGAAATGTTTAGAATTACTTGATCGCAAGAGGGAAGAGATACAGTTTGAAAATGAGCAAATTTTTTCGCCATATTTATCTACATTATCAAGTTTGAAAGAAAGTATAGATTTAGCAGGCCTTGCATATTTTTCAATCGATCAAGCTGATGAAATGCGAGAGGAGATCGACCGTTTAAATTCGTTGGCTCAACTTGGTATTACAGTTGAAATCATAAGTCATGAATTACACCACATGCAGCATGATACCGAAATAGCTTTAGAAAAAGTTACTGACCAAATTAAAGATAAATCTACCACTGAAAACCTTGTCCGTACATATCGAGCCCTTAACGAAAAATTGAAATTTCTTTCTCCCTTGAAATTATCGGGTGAAGCTGAACGTGATTGGATTTCAGGTCATGAGATAAAAGATTACATAGAAGAATTTTACGGTAATAGTATTAATGATATCAATTTAGAGTTTTCGTCCAAATTTTTAACCTTAAATGTGTATGATGAAAAATCAAGAATATTTCCAGTATTCATTAATTTAATTAACAATTCAAAATATTGGGTCAAACAAAAAGATAATAATGCCCAACAGATCTTACTTGATATTGTTAATGATAAAGTGGTTATTTCCGATGATGGAACTGGCGTACATGAAGACGATATCAAAAGCCTTTTTACTATATTTTTTACAAAAAAAGTCAGGGGAGGACGAGGGGTTGGCTTACATTTGTGTCGATCCAATTTAGCCGCCGCTGGGCATACTATTGAGTATGCGAAAGCCCCTGAGTACCAATTGTTAAATGGAGCTAATTTTGTCATTAATTTTAAAGGAGTTAAATATGACGGATAGACGAGAATTAATAAAAAAAGTCTACATTGATCCTATTCGTTCAGTATTAGCTATTGATGATGAATTTACATCTTTGGATAACTACATTGCAGGTCAAGTCAAAGCTCCAAGCGGAATTCAAAAAGACATGCTCGCCAACTTTAGACAGAAAAAATGGCTAGTAGATATGAACGATGGAAGTGGAGGCAGCTCAGATTCAATATCACACTTGCATCAATGTGATTTGTTGGTTGTAGATTATCACCTTAATCGAGCTGATGAGACAGATAATTCACAGTCACTGGATATAATAAAGCAGCTAGATAAAAACGAGCATTTCAATCTAGTTGTTGTTTACACTAGCGCAACCCCTAAAGAGGTTCAAACAACACTTGCAGAAATATTGAGCCCATCTA
>JALJPA010000239.1 GCA_022969215.1 Colwellia sp.
ATTTTCTACCCCAACCTCTTGTACTAGAGAGTAGAGAGTCTGCAAATTGCTACTCTATGCTTTATCAGTTGTTTAGTTATTTACTTTATTCTTTACTAGTGGCTGCTTTACTGATTACTTCTTTGCTTATGGTTTCTTTACTTATAGGTAAACGCAGTAAAAAAATAAAGGGACCAATAACCAGTGCAATAACAAGCCCGGTTAAGAGCGCGTTTTGTAACAGAAAAGCCGACCAACACACAGATAAACCAATAGTTAACAATGCCATGCGTTTTGCTTTTTTTGGAATACTTCTATGTTGTTGCCAATCGATAATCAAGGGACCGAAGGTTTTATTTGCCAGTAATTTTTTCTGCATTCGTGGTGACGATTTAGCAAAACAGGCCGCCGCCATAATTAAAAAAACCGTTGTTGGCAGCACAGGTAATATTGCACCTAAGATAGCTAAACCAACACAAAATAGCCCTGTGACTTTCAACAAGAGTATCTTGGCCTTACTCTGCACTGATGGTGAAACCGGACAGGAACTGATATTAATGTTTGCGTTTTTACTTACTTCTCCCTCAGTACTAATCACTCTTTCCATGTATGAATACTCCCTATTTCAGCTATTAATTGCCGGTGTAAGTTTTAACTTTCACTTTGTTGTTAGTATCACGACTTTGACGAATTAGTACATCATCCGCCTGGCCATCACTTTCTTGCATCACACTAGATTTGGCTAATCTGTCATAAAGCAACACGTTAACCGAGGCAGCTAGGTTCATACAACCAACGGTAGGAACATAGACAACATCATCTGCATAATCTATAACTTGTTGCTTTATCGTGCCATCCTCAGGGCCAAATATATAGACAGCCTGCGGAGGGTGAATAAAGTGTGGTAAGGGTGTTGCACCCTCCACTAAGTCAACACATATGATTTTAGTCGTCGATGAGATATTTTCCAGTATCTCTTTAATATTTATAAAATCTTCCACTGCTAATAAAGGAATTTTATCCTGGGCATTTTTAGTATCAGTCTTTAAAGTGCCTTTATTATACTTGGCTGCTTGCTCATAGCGTCGGCCCGTATAAAGTACTTGATCTACTTGATAACAACCAGCAGCGCGCATTACTGCACCAACATTGGTAGGGCTCTTCGGGTTAGTTAAACCGATTGTAACGTGTCTTGGGCATTGTTCTTTATTTGAGGTCATAAATATGGTCATAAAATTATTAAGGAGTTTTCTATATTTTCTTTTCTTGGCTTTTAACCTGCTGCCAATAGTTTTCTAGTTCGGCTAAATCATGTTCGGTAAAGCTTTTCCCCGATTGATTTACTTGTGCTTCAACGCCATGAAAGCGTTTGGTAAATTTTTTATTAGCGTGACGAAGTAACGTTTCAGGGTCTTCTTTGGCATGACGACATAAGTTTACCACCGCAAACATTAAGTCACCTATTTCTTCGGCTAGCGCTTTTTTATTCAGTGAGTCGGCTTCTAACTCATCTTTCACTTCTTGCACTTCTTCTTCAATTTTAGCGAAAACATCTTTTATATTATGCCAATCAAAGCCTACATGCGCACAGCGTTTTTGAATCTTTGCGGCTTGTGATAATGCCGGTAAGTTCTTCGGGATATCAGCCAATAGGCTCAAATTATCAAGATCAGTTTTATTAGTCATTTTCTGCTGATTTTTTTGCTGTCTTTCTAATATTTTCTCATTTTCCCAATTGGCTTTTATCTCAGCATCTGATTGCAAGTTAGCCTGAGCAAACACATGAGGATGGCGGCGGATCAACTTTTCACAAATGGCGGCTATTACGCTATCAAAATCAAAGTACTGCTGTTCTTGCCCCAATTGACTATAGAAAATCACCTGAAAGAGTAAGTCGCCTAACTCCTTTTCCAACTCAACAAAGTCCTCTTGCTCAATCGCATCAACAACTTCATAGGCTTCTTCTAGGGTATGACTGGTTATTGATGCAAAATCCTGCTTAATATCCCATGGGCAACCTGTACTAGGATCTCGTAACTGTGACATGATCCAACGTAATTTTTCTATCGAGGCTTGTTTTTTTAACATCTTATTTTATTTCTTACTTTCGCTTTGTTTCTAATTCTTGGCCGCACTGGCTTGATTAATTAACTGATGAATTGATTGATAAATAGTATCGAAGAATAATCACAGACGCCTGACTTGGCTAACATCATCTAACTGACGTAATTTGTCTAAAACTCGCAGTAAAAACTCACTACTTTCAACTTCCAGTTTTAGCGTCATACTCATGGTTTGCTTAGCTTTATCAGTATGACTTTCCATGCCAACAATGCTTACTTTTTCATTGGCAATAATGGTTGATATATCACGCAATAAACCTTGTCTATCACTGCCGATAATTTGTGCCGACGCTTGGTAACTTTGCTTATGCTCATTACCCCACTGCACTTCAACTAAGCGCTCAGGTTGCAGATTAAGTGCATTAGCAAGCTGTTCACAATCTTCTCTGTGTACTGAGATACCTCTGCCTTGAGTAATAAATCCTGAAATGGTATCACCGGGTACTGGCTGACAGCACTTCGCCATATGAGTAAGTAAGTTGCCAACGCCAGAAACAGTTATGCCGTTATCATCTTGCGCTAGGGTTTTACTCGTTGGGCTTTGCTTGACTAAGCTTTGCGGGTCTATTTCAGCTTGAGGTTTTAATTTATTCTCGAGATGAGTAAAGTGGTTAATGACTTGCTGTAATCTAGCATTACCAGTACCGATAGCAGCATAAAGATCATCCACTGTTTTGACATTAAAACGTTTGGCTGCCGCTAATAAGTCTACATTGGCTAAATCATGTTTCGCTATTTCTGTTTCAAATAATTCTTTGCCATGGGCAATATACTTATCTCTATCAAGTAATTTAAAGAAGTGCTGAACTTTAGCGCGGGCACGTGAAGAGTATATGTAATTTAAGTTAGGATTGAGCCAGTCTCGGCTTGGGTTAGGCTGCTTACTGGTCAATATCTCGACTTGATCGCCTGTTTGCAACTGATGAGTAAAAGGAACTATTTTGCCAAACACTTTCGCGCCAATACAACAATGGCCCACATTAGAATGGATGTAATAAGCAAAATCTAATGGCGTTGACCCCATAGGTAAATCGATAACATCACCACCTGGCGTGAAAACATAAATTCGGTCTTCAAACACTTGACTGCGTAACTCATCAAGTAACTCACCACTGTCGCTAACATCATCTTGCCACTGCAATATCTTTCTTAGCCAGCCGATTTTATCATCAAAACTATTACTTTTACCGCTAGCGTTGCCTTCTTTATAACGCCAATGTGCAGCGACACCAAGCTCTGCATCATCATCCATTTTCTTAGTTCTAATTTGTACTTCAACTGACTTGCCTTCAGGCCCTAATACCACGGTATGAATTGACTGATAGCCATTGGTTTTAGGGGTTGCCACATAATCTGAAAATTCTTTGGCTATATGTGGCCACTTGGTGTGGACAATCCCCAGTGCAGAATAACAATCTTGTACTTTTTCAACCACGACACGTACAGCACGAACATCAAATAGCTCTTCAAAGCCAAGAGATTTCTGCTGCATCTTCTTCCAGATGCTGTAGATATGTTTAGGGCGACCAAGAACTTCACCATTAATGGCTAAGGCATTCAGTTCACAATTTAACTGACCAACAAAACTGGCCATGTATCGTTCCCGCTCTAATCGAGTTTCATGCAAAAGTTTAGCAATTTTTTTATAGACCTGTGGGTGAAGATAACGAAATGAAATATCTTCAAGTTCCCATTTTAGTTGACCTATTCCTAAACGGTTTGCTAGTGGTGCGTAAATATTAGCGCTTTCTTTTGCCGCCAACACACGCGTTTCTTCATCACTATTTTTCTTTTCACGTAAGTCACATAGGCGCTCAGCTAATTTAATGACTACAGCACGGACATCATCCACCATAGCCAGTAACATACGACGGATGTTATCTATATTTTGTGGCGCCGAGCCAATGGATTGATTACTTTGTTGGCGTAGCGCTTTAATAGCTGCCATCTGCTCAACACCTTGGCAAAGCATTAAGATGTCTTTAGAGAAGTGCTCTTTGACATACTCTATAGCAATAATATCATGATCTAATAATGGTGAGATAAACGCCGCGACTAACGAGTCTGCATCAAGGTTTAAACCACTTAATATTTCCACCATTTCCATACTCTTATGTAGCAAGTCCAATTTATCAGCACCTTCATGCTGATAACAGTTAGATACATGCAGCCATAATGCAGACAAAGCATTGGCTTTGACCTCGGTTAACGCTAAGTTGGTTAGCCATTGTTCAAAGCTTTGCTCTGCTATTTGATGTGATTTACGCACGGAAACCATGGCTATTCCTTTTTCTTTGATAAGTTAGCTTAATGTAAGCTAATACATAACTGAGTGATATTTAGTGTGAATAATAAATATCAATATTACTGAGTAAACAATACCATAGTCTCAACATGCTTTGTTTGTGAAAACATATCCATAAGCGAGATTTTATCGAGGGTATAACCCTGAGAAACAAGTATCGCACTATCTCTAGCTAAAGTTGCAGGATCACAGCTGACATATAATACACTGGGTATTTTTAGTTCTGCAATTTGGCTCACCGCTTGTTCGGCCCCGGCTCTTGCAGGGTCGAGCAACACCTTATCAAACACTTGATCTTTAGCCCAAGATTCCAATAACCAATTACTGTTCAAATCTGCCTGATAAAACTGGCAATTATCAATACCATTGACTCGAGCGTTATGACTGGCTTTATCAACCATCACTTGCACACCTTCAACGCCTACGACAAGCTCAGCATGCTTTGCCAACGCTAAGCTAAAATTTCCGAGACCACAAAATAAATCCAGTACATTATCGCTAGGTAAAAGGTTTAACCAAGCTAAGGCTTGGCTAATCATGGCATTATTAACTTGATGGTTAATTTGAATAAAATCACTACTAGCAAAATATATTTTACTTTTATCTGCTAATTCATATGACAGTACCAACGAGCTTCCCTCTTTGATACCCGTCAAGGGTAGCTGCTTGTTACCATCATCAATAATGACATGCCAGCAATATTGCCGAGCATAAGATTGCCAAAGCTTGATGTCAGCTTCATTCATAACTTTTAACTGCCGAATAACCAGCACAACGTGATTATCACTTTGTCTTTGCTCTGCTGGATTTGTCTCAATGATATCCGCTTGAATTACTTCAATATGGCCGATGGCCGATTGTACAGTAAGTTGTGCCACCAGCTTTTTTAACAAGGGGAAAATGACATTAAGAGGCTCAACTAAGACAGGACATGATTTAATTGCGGCTAATTGATTAGTGGATTTCTGTCTAAAACCAATAGTTGCGTGGGATTTTTTGTCAAATTGTACCCCTATGCGAGCTTTACGACGATAATGCCAAGGACTACTTTTTATCGGTGCTTGCCAAGGTAGGTCTTTGTCCACAAATTTTTTCGTTATACCTTGAACGCTAAAAAAACGTGAAAAGAGATCGCCAACTTTAATTTGTTTGAAAATTAGTTGCTCGTCTATAGCAAGCATTTGTAGATCACAGCCACCACAAACACCAAAGTGCTGACATTGAGGCTCAACCCTATTTTTACTTTGTTTGGCAATAGAAATAAGTTTAGCCCGAGCATATTTACTTTTTTGCTCGATAACTTTCGCCTCGACAACTTCATTAGGTAAAGCACCGGCTATAAAAATAGGTTTATTTTGCCAACGACCAACACCAACACCATTAATATCGAGTTTTTCAACACTAACGGTCAATTGCTGATTGAACGTTTTTTCTTTGATTTTCACTTTAAAAAAGTTTGCCATTTTCACCCTAGAACTAACGCTAACGTTATTAACTACTATCTATTTAAGAAGTAGCTTAGCCATCTATACTATTAATTTATAGCCGCTTATGAGATTATTTATGTTAACTTGGATAATCGATTAGATAGCTAATTATTTCAGCGGGTATTTTACCCTAAATTGACAAAAAAAGTTCAACTAAAAATGCATAAAATAAGCCTGAAAGACTGGGTTATCATACTCACTATTATCCCAACAACTTTAATCAGTTTTGGTTTAGCGAGTTACTTCTCATATAGCCGATCAGTAGAACTTAATGACTTCCTTGAACAACGTGCTAAAAGTATCATTGAACCGATAGCTATTGCCAGTAAAGACCCTTTACTTAACAAGAACAGAGATAAGCTTCGCCAACTCATTGGCTTTACTCACCGGAATCAATCAAGCATTGTCAAAAGCATTGTTATTTTTACCGAAGATAATCAAGTGTTTGTCGCCAGTGCCTATCATGGCGATACTAATTTAATGAGACTAAAAGCCGGTGTAAGACTACCCAGTCACACCAGCATTCAAAACATTGATGACTATATTATCTTTAGAACACCTATCATTGATGAAAACTATAGCTCTTCGCAAAATAAAAATTTCAATATTAACAGTAGCTCACCATTTAACACTGCCAACAATAGCGTCAGGCCCTCCCCCGTTGGTTATATCGCTATACAAATTGATAAGAGTCAGCTTAACTTCCAGCAGCAAAGTCAATATATAGTTGCTTTTGCTTTTGCCTTACTTGGCTCTTTACTCAGTACTCTTTTTGCCCTCAGACTTATTAAAAAAGTAACTAAACCAATAAATTCTATGGTTCATGCAATCGAACGTATTAGGGAAGGGAAATTAGAAAGCAGGGTTAGTGGTCAACTCATTGGAGAACTTAATTTTTTAAAAAATGGTATTAATGCCATGGCACAATCACTTGATAGCT
>JALJPA010000024.1 GCA_022969215.1 Colwellia sp.
AAGCGGCAACCCATTGCCGGGTGACAGCTTCACCATCAGTGAGCAAGAGGAAAAAAGTGTCTTTGACACCATTAACGACGCTATTTCTTGGATGGAACAAGGCTCTGTGTCAGCCAATCCAGAGCAACATCAAGTAGATTACAGTGCGTTACTTAATCAACTTAACTCTTCCATGAGCCATATAACGTCAAGGCGAGTAGATTCAGGTATCCGTTTACAAGTACTTGATAGTCAAGAAAATAGGCACCTAGACACTGAGCTGGCGCTAACGAGCAGCAAAAGTAGCATTGAAGATTTAGACTTTGCCAAAGCCATCTCAGAGTTTGAACAAGCAAAACTAGCCTTACAAGCCTCTCAGCAGACGTTTAGTAAGGTGCAAGGCTTAAGCTTATTTAATTATATCTAATTATTTTAAAGAAAAGCATCTCCATTTTTTAAAGTGGCATTATTTATGCTTTACATAACTAGTAACAAAAATAACAAATAGCTGTGGCGTTTAAAAGTTAACCCAGCAATTTTATGACTAAAAGAGCAGAAGCTTTAATTTTAAGCTTCTAATAACAACAGTAAATGTAGACATTAGGAGCTATTATTATGGCCTTATCAGTAGTAACAAATACCGCGTCATTAAACGCACAACGTAATTTAACAAAATCTGGTGAAGGTCTAGCCACCTCAATGCAACGTTTGTCATCAGGTATGCGTATCAATAGCGCTAAAGATGATGCTGCGGGTATGCAAATCGCTAACCGATTAACTTCACAAATAAACGGTTTAGGTGTAGCCCAACGAAATGCTAATGATGGTATTTCCATGGCGCAAACCGCTGAAGGCGCGATGCAAGAATCATCAAATATCTTGCAACGTATGCGTGATTTATCATTGCAATCTGCCAATGGCTCGAACTCTGCCGATGACCGTTCAGCACTACAAAAAGAAATGGGTGCCTTGCAACAAGAGTTAACGCGTATCGCTGAAACCACTAAATTTGGTGCGACCAGTTTACTTGATGGCTCTTTTGGTACGAAGCAATTTCAAGTCGGTGCTAATGCCAATGAAACCATTAATGTTACTTTAGGAAATATGTCAGCTGATGCTATTGGTGCTTATGAAGTTAATGATCCATCTGCTGTTCTTGGTCTTCCAGCGACGCAAACTGCAGTGTTAGCGACAGCAATCGGCACAGTTGCTACGGCTAGTCTGAATATTAATGGCACGGCTATTCCTGATGCCGGTGTAACTGGCAAAGGTGCGGCTGAAGTTGCTGATACTATTAACGATGCTTCTGCTGGCGTTAAAGCGATTGCCAAGCTTGATGTTACTTTTTCCGCTTTAACTTCTGCTGATGATAGTGTATTAACTTTCCGAAAAGCAGGTGGTGTTGTTGATACCTATAACCTCGCTACTTTTGGTGGTGATGTCGATAGATTAGCAGAAGAAATGCAAGCAGATGGTTATGATGCTGTAGTCGATAATGGCTCATTAACTATTAAAGCCGTTGGTGTTGATGGTATACAAATGACAGGTACTACAGGTACGGCAACTTTAGCAAACAATGTTACTGGTGGTGGTGCTATTGCTGGTGGTGCAACGAATAATGATATCAGTATCTCTTCTACCTTAACGCTTTCATCAGCGAATAAAATTGGTATTTCGGGTACCGATGTTGATGATATCTTAGCAGAAGGAACGAGTATAACTGCAACAGGCGGAACTGGCTCTTTAACTACGGTTGAGTCTATTGATATCTCAGGAACCACTTCAGCGGGTTCACAAGATGCCTTAATTGTCATTGATGCAGCACTTGCACAAATTGATTCAACTAGAGCAGGCCTTGGTGCGGTGCAAAATCGTTTTAGTCACACTATTAGTAACTTAGCGAATGTGTCAGAAAATGTATCGGCATCACGTAGCCGAATTCAAGATACTGATTTTGCTTCAGAAACTGCAATGATGACCAAGAACCAAATATTACAGCAAGCAGGTACTTCAATCTTGTCACAAGCCAATCAGATTCCACAGGCTGCTGTTAGCTTATTAGGTTAATTAATTGGCCTAGTTATTAGTATTCTTGCAGGTTATTGCTTACTCGTTATTGATTGCAAGTAAATGCTCAGACTCTTTATCGCATGAGTTCTTATTAAAGGAAACCTTATTGGGTTTCCTTTTTAGTTTTATCGGTTGCTAGTTTCACTACGGAAAAAGAGTTAAGTGGTAAAAGCTAAGCCTAAGTATAAGGCTAAGTTTTTTATTACTTGTCAATTATTTGACTGAAAAACAACCAGTTTTAGGTTGATTTATCTAAAGGTGTTTTGTTTTTGTAACTGACTGTTATCTAATTGATTTATAAACTTGGCTTGCTTCTTGATTGTATTAATAAGTAAGTGGGGGCTTTACATTTTCAATGAGCTTCTAAAGATACAAAATTAGGAGATCATTATGGCTTTATCTGTAATTACTAACACTGCGTCACTTAATGCCCAGAGAAATTTATCCAGATCAGGTGAAGGCCTAGCAACCTCAATGCAACGTTTATCTTCTGGCTTGCGTATAAATAGCGCAAAAGATGATGCTGCCGGCATGCAAATAGCCAACCGTTTAACTTCTCAGATAAATGGATTGGCGGTCGCGCAGCGTAATGCCAACGACGGAATATCTATGGCGCAAACGGCAGAAGGTGCGATGCAAGAATCGTCAAACATCTTACAACGTATGCGTGACCTAGCCTTACAATCAGCCAATGGCTCTAACTCTGCCGATGACAGAGAAGCATTACAAAAGGAAGTCGGTGCTTTACAGCAAGAATTAACCCGTATTTCTGAAACCACTAAATTTGGCGCAACTAGCTTGCTTGATGGTAGCTTCGGCACTAAGCAGTTCCAAGTCGGCGCTAATGCCAATGAAACCATTAATGTCACCTTAGGTAATATGGCGGCAAATGCTATAGGTGCTCATCAAATCCAAGGTGCGGGTACCGCAGCTGCGGCTAATAGCCTGGGTGATATTGAAGCATCATTGCTAGCTGCCAATATGGGCACAACTGCAGACACCTGGAATATCAATGGTACCAATGTATCTTTTCTTGCTGGTGATGGTGCTTCAACTATCGCAAAAAATATTACTGATGCTTCTACTGGGGTAAATGCCGAGGCTGTGCTTTCTACCCGCATCCAAGGTTTGTCAGCCTCAGATGCAGGTACCTTTAATATCTATAAAGAAGGAGCAGTAGAGGATACCTTTGTCTTAGCCTCTTACGGCGGTGATATGGAGCGTCTTGCTGAAGACTTACAAGCTGCAGGCTACAATGCTGTATTTGATAAAGACCTTAATGCTGGTGCTGGTGGGATAGACGTTGTGGCGACAGATGTAGATGGTTTTGAAGTAACAGCTGCTGCCGGTGGTACAATTCAAATGGGGCCACCAGGTGGCTTATTGACTTCAGGAGCTGGTGCACTTTCTCACTCAGCAGAGTTACAACTATCCTCATCGGCAAAAATTGGTATCTCTGGTAATACCGTAGATGAAATACTAGGGCAGGGTTTTGCCGGTGGTAATGTTGCCGCTAGTGGTGGGGCAAGTGCCTTGAACTCGGTTGAGGCTATAGATATTTCAGGAGTCACTTCAGCTAATTCTCAGTCAGCCGTAGAGGTGATTGATGCGGCATTAGCACAAATAGACTCAGCAAGGGCTGGCTTGGGTGCGGTGCAAAACCGCTTTACTCATACCATCAGTAACTTGGCAAACGTGCAAGAGAATGTATCTTCATCACGAAGTCGTATTCAAGATACTGACTTTGCCAAAGAAACCGCAGAAATGACTAAAAATCAAATTCTTCAACAAGCGGGCACCAGTATTTTGTCGCAAGCAAACCAAATCCCGCAGGCGGCAATTAGTTTACTGGGTGGCTAATCAAGTAGAACGGTACTTAAAAAAGGTTAAACAGTTAATGTTTAGCCTTTTTTTATCCGTTCAATATTGAGTTCTCAACATAATATTGATTTCTCAACTCAATATTATGTATCTTTGTATGGGTAACTATCTGATAAATTGTGATTTGCACTATTTTATTGGTTTGATGGCGCAGAACAATACAATATAGATCTTTACATTCTTTAATCTTTTTTTGTAAAAAGATTAAAGTTAATTTTCCAGCTGCCGTTAAGGTGTATAGAACGGAGCTGCTTTGATTGATTTGTTGATAACCTTCTCGGTTGATTAACGGCTCCTGGTTAATACAACTAACTAAATAATTACATTTTGTAATCAGGAGTTTACCATGGCTTTATCAGTAATAACTAACACCGCATCACTTAACGCTCAGCGTAACCTAAGTAAGTCAAGTGAAGGCTTACAAACTTCAATGCAACGTTTATCATCGGGTATGCGCATTAACAGTGCGAAAGATGATGCGGCTGGTTTGCAGATTGCTAATCGTTTAACTTCACAAATAAATGGTTTAGGTGTAGCGCAACGAAATGCCAATGACGGTATTTCAATGGCACAAACTGCTGAAGGCGCGTTGCAAGAATCATCAAACATATTACAACGTATGCGTGATCTGTCATTACAATCGGCTAACGGTTCAAACTCTGCCGATGATCGTGCCGCTCTACAAAAAGAAGTGGGTGCTTTACAGCAAGAGCTAACCCGTATCGCGGAAACCACTAAGTTTGGTGCGACTAGCTTGCTTGATGGCTCTTTTGGCACCAAACAGTTTCAAGTCGGTGCAAATGCAAATGAAACTATTAATGTTTCATTAACGGATGTTTCGGCTGATGCTATTGGTGTGAATGAAATATCAGGGATAGCTTCTAAAGCAGCGGATGGTACAACACTTGGTGATGCTGAAGATGCATTATTGGCAGCTAACCATGGTACAACCGGTGACACTTGGAGTTTAAATGGTAAATCAGTGACTATCACTGGCGGTGACGGTGCGAAGGATATAGCTGACACGATTAATGGACTGGCAACAGGCGTAACTGCAGAAGCTAAGCTATCAACAACGTTAACTGCTTTAGATTCGGCTTCGGGTGGTAACTTAAATATTGGTACTGATAGCTATGACTTAGCAACATACGGTGGTGATGCCGCTCGCTTAGCTGAAGATATGGTTGCTGATGGTTATGATGTTATTGAGTCAGGCGGTAATTTAACTATTAATGCTACTGGTGTTAACGGTATTGAACTTACTGCTTTCGCTACAGGTACCGCAGTGCTTGGTGGTGGTACCGCTGCAGGTGCGCAATCAGTATCTTCTCAGTTAAATTTAGCTTCCTCTGATAAAATAGGTGTTTCTGGTGCAACTGTTGATGAGATTTTAGGAACAGGTACTGGTGCCATTGCTGCAACTGGTGGTGCAAGTGCCTTAACCTCTGTTGAATCAATCGATATATCGGGTGCTACTTCAGACAGCGCACAAAAAGCTATTAAAACTATCGATGCCGCGTTAGCGCAAATTGATAGCCAGCGTGCTGACTTAGGTGCGGTGCAAAACCGTTTTTCTCATACCATTAGCAACCTAGCGAATATCTCTGAAAATGTATCATCATCACGTAGCCGAATTCAAGATACTGACTTTGCTTCTGAAACAGCGATTATGACTAAAAACCAAATATTGCAACAAGCAGGTACGTCAATCTTGGCTCAGTCTAACCAGTTACCACAAGCTGCATTAAGCTTAATCGGTTAATACAGTTTAGGTTCAGGTTCGACCTAAAACTAGAGAAAAGGAAGGGGCCTAAAAACTCCTTCCTTTTTGTGTTTTGATAAAGTGACCACGACAATTTATACTGATTAATAGTGTGTAAATTCATTGTGAAAGTACGTGGTATAATTTAAATAAGGAGCATGCCATGAGTGTAGTCCAAAATGGTACTGACCTCGGGTTAACTAACTTAGCGTCTGAATTTAAACGTGTCAGTGATAGCAGTGCAGATAACGGTGCTGTAACTAAGAGCGAGCAGCAAGCGGTCACAAATAGGCAGCAAGATAATATCAATGCTAGCCAAAAAACTACTGAAGAGACGGAAGTAGCGCAACCATTAACCGCTAAACAGTTAGAGAAAGTGGCGCAACAATTGCAAGATTTTGTTGGGGACTTAAATCGTAGTTTAGAGTTTTCTGTTGATAAAGACTCTGGTCGTGATGTGATTAAAGTTTTCGATAAAAAATCAGGAGATTTACTTAAACAGTTTCCTTCTGAAGAAGTGCTGACTCTAGTGTCTAAATTGTCCGAGATGGTTGGCGGATTTATTGATACTAAAGTTTAGTTAAGTTAGGTTTAACTAAGTAAAACTAAGTAAAATGCAGTTTAGTTATGTATATTAGTTATGTATATTAGCAAGGTTAAAGGTTAAGGAGACTGTTATGGCGGCTATTTCATTCACAGGTATTGGCTCTGGCTTACAAGTAAGCGATATTGTTAATGCTATTGTTAATGCTGAAAAGGTTCCTTTTGAGTCTCGAGTGGCACGTCAACAAGGTGCATTCACCACCGATATTTCAGCGGTTGGTGCGTTAAAATCAGCCCTTGAAGCGGTTACAGCTTCTTTTGAAGGCTTAGGTGATGTTGAGCAATACCAACAACGCACCGCTAGCGGTCGTGATGATTTCATCGGTCTTAGTTCAGATAAAGCCGCGGAAATTGGTAAATATTCAATTGAAGTTAAGGCTTTAGCCAGTGCGCATAAATTGATGTCTGGCGCTATCGCCGATACCGAAGCCGTCGGTGAAGGCACTTTAACCATAGAGTCTGGCAGTAATAACTTTAATGTCGGTGTTTCAGCCACGGCAACCTTAAGTGAAATACGTGATGCCATTAATGACAGTGCTGATAACAAATCAGTTTCAGCGACCATAATCACCGATGCCTCAGGGCAACATTTGGTACTTAATAGTAAAGAAACCGGCATTGCCAATGCCATTAAAGTGACGGTAGATGATATAAGTGATGGTAACAATGCCGATAACCTTGGTTTATCACGATTAGCGTTTGATGCGACTAATAAACTCACTTCTGCTAATGGCTTTACTTCATCTGATACCGTGGGCTCAGGAACACTAACATTTAATTCAGATGATAATGATTTTACTGTGACTATTGCCGCTTCTGATACGTTGTCGGACATTATGGAGACAATTAATAGTAGCAGCAATAACGACTCTGTAATAGCAAGTATTTTTAATGACGGTACCAGTGACTATTTGGTTTTTAGTAGTAAAGAACCAGGTGCAGCACACGCAATTACTGTTACAGCTGCAGATGACGATGCAAATAACTTAGATGGCTTAGGTATTTCTCAATTTACCACTACGAATATGATCGCAAGTACTAATGTTGAGAACATGGCTGAAACGGGCACAGCGACAGATGCCAAAATTGTTATCGATGGAACCATTACAGCAACTAGTAGCACTAACGAATTTAAAGGTGTTATTGACGGTATTGATATAACCGCTAAGAAAATTCATGGTGTTGATGATGATATTAGTCAATTATCAATAACTGAAGATAATAAAAACGTCGCTAGTGGCATTAATACTTTTATCGAAAGCTTTAATGCTTTGGTAGATTTAAGTAATCAACTGGGTCAAGCGGGTGAAGGTAGTACTGGTGTCTTAGCAGGCGACTCCATGCTTCGTGGAATAATGAGTAAAATTCGCGGCCAGTTTAATAAAGCATTTGATTCTGGTAATGGGAATACATTGACCTTGTCTCAGCTTGGTGTTCGAACCGAACGTGATGGTAAATTAAGTTTTGAGCAAGAGACCTTGGATGATTTGATAGAGCAAGACCCTGATGCCGTGCAAACCTTTCTCTTAGGTGCTGATGGAGATAACGGTTTTGTTAATGATATGAATACCTTTATTGGTTTTTATACTGATAAAGACGGTGTCATTCAGCAGCGTATTGATGGTAAAAACACCCAAATTGATAAATTAAGTAATGATCTTGAGGCACATCAGTTGAAAATGGACTCGCTAGAAGCAAGACTTTTTGCGCAATACAATGCCATGGATTTGATGGTCGCACAAATGAACAACACGAGTTCATATTTGATGGCACAACTCGATAATATGCCTGGCGTGGTGAGAAAGAGTAAATAGCACCCGCTTGGAATAAATCTTAGCTCACGAGACCATAGCGTTCCTTTAAAGTAAATTGGCAATCTTACTGTATAACTCGCTGGCTTGATGCGGGGTTAAATTACCGACAGAGCGGGCTCTGCCAATAGTTGAGCTTATTCTAATAACCTCATTGGCAATATCTTCAATTTCTCTTGATGCCTCAATGTGTATTTCTTTTTGTTGTTTCTCTAAGCCTAGTCTAGAAATTTTTACCACATCAGTAGCGAAACTACCTAGCTCAGGCTTTAAAAGTGATTCTTTAGGAAGGGGTGTACTTGTTTGAGACCGAGCACGTGCTATATCACTACTTGCTGTCAGCGGGTTAATAATAGACATAAGCACCTCAACGCTATCTTCTCTGTCTTAATCTTAACCTAAGTATAGATTAATTTAATACCTCTGATAGAGCTTAGAGACTTTCTTGCTTTTCTTTAATTTTAAAATATTCGCTGCAAGGGCTTTTTTATTGTGCTGAGATTTTGACGTTAATTGATTATCTAGTGATACCAACTCATTAATAAGCGGTAGTTCTATACTCAGTTGGTCTTGCGTATAGGTTTCAAATAACTGGTTAATGAGAGCATGACGCTCAGTTACTAATTTTGCCAGTTGTTGGTCAGTATATTGGTCATCGTCGCTATTTTCTGATGAGGCTATATTTATGGTTTTCTGGCTGTTATCACGCTCAGTGTTTTCTATTCGAACATCAAGCTGAGACATTAATAGTCGCGATAGTTTATTGATCTTTTCAAGGCTAGTTTTTACGTTATTAGTCACTAAAAACTCACTTTACCTTGCTCTGCGAGTGGAATTGCATCCCAACCTGACTTTATCGGAATAATGATCTGGGCAACTTCATTGAGTAATTCAATGTCATTATTGGTATTGGCTTCAAATAACTTTTCTGAACAAAAATTATATAATGCCGATAAGTTACCTGAAATCTCACCACCTCTTTCATGGTCTAAAGAGCCTTCTAACACCCCGACGATAGCAATAGCATTTGATATCTGCTCACCTTTTTTCGCGAAGTCCTTTTGGCTGATAGCGCCTTTAGCTGTTGCTATATTATCCAGTAGTTTTTGAAATAGCATTGCCACAAGGCGATATGGGGAAGCCTCACCGGCATTGCTTACCGTTGTTTGTTGATATTTCTTTAATGATAAATGAGCCATTATTTACTCCAAAAAATAATAACACCTATTATGTGTTATATATTAAAAGCATACTTTTGTCAGCTTAAAGCAAGCGCTACTTTGCCCGTCGATGACGGTGATCGTATTATAGTAGTATTGTTTTAGTACTATATTAACAGGTTAACTCATTGCCATTTAGGTATTTATTGCAGTATTGTTAACGACAACAGAAAGCCCCTCATTTTGCGCTTTTTTAAAAGCTTCAATTAGTACAGAATGGTTTATTCCCTCAATATTTTCAACAAGGCCATTTTCAGTAATTTCAATATTATCCCAGCCTCGAGTAATAAGGTATTGTTCAATTTCTGGCAATTGAGGGGTTAACTCATCATGTTTTACAAACATATTAAAGCCGTGTCTATTACCTTTTACTTGTTCGCCACTAGTTAACATATATTGAGCACTGCCGTTTAATATTAGCATTATATTTTCCACTTATTTTATAGGTTTATAATCAACCATTCATAAATTGTGCCATTTTTTTTTGACGCGAAGATGAATATTTACAGCAGGCCCATTTAAAGTGCAATTAAAAGGGCGGTTAGAGGGTATTCATAACCGCAGTATTTCAGGTATCTTGCTTGTTTTAAACTAACAGTTTTAACAATAATGCCGGCATAGCGTTAGCGTGGCTCATCATGGCAGTGGTCGCTTGTTGTTTAATTTGTTGTGATGTTAATTGTGCTGTTTCATAGGCAAAATCTGTGTCTTGAATTCTAGAGCGACTTGCCATAACATTTTCTTGTATATTACCTAGGTTACTCATGGTGTGTTCGAGTCTATTGATAAAAGCACCAAGGTGTGAACGTTGGTTATCGACAAATTGTAGTGCTGTATCTATCAGGGTGGTAGAGAACTGTGAATCAGTGACTAAATCTACAGCGTCTAACCCTAGATTGTCACTAGAAAAACCGGAAATTTTTACATTCAGCGTTTGCTCGGCATCAGCACCAATTTGAAAAACAGTTGTTTTACCAGTAATGGTGACTGATGTGCCGTAGTCATCTAGAGCAACTTCATTAAAACTGGTTGGATCCCAGTTGTTACCAGGACCAAAATCAGTATTGGTAGTATCATCATCGCCGTTGACAAAAAAGCTAGCAAAATTTGCCGTGGTTTTAGCACTACTAGCACCAACAATGGTTTCTTCTCTACTTGGTCCGCCAGCAGCATCTAAGCCGCCAAAAGCGCCATTGTCAGCATTTGCTGTATTGATATTTGCGGTAACAAAATCCTCAAAATTAGTGCCTGTCATTAAGGCCGTTTGTAACGTGTTAATATCAGCAAAGGTACCTTGCGCAGCAAGCGCGCCATCAAAGGTATTACCAGCAGCTAAACTTGCCATAATAGTTTTAATACCGGCTTCACCTATTTGATTTTCTAAAAAGCGCATAGCGATATAGCCGCCAGAATATACGCCCGCAATTTCAATGCCTGTTGTTGGCGCCGTGCCTGGTATTGCAGTAAAAATGGCATCTGTTTGATTTCTTAAAGCGGTCAAACCAAAACTACCAATATCTGCAGCAACTCGATTATCAGCACCACTAACGGCTTCAGCAGTACCTTCAGAAAACCATATAGGTACAGAGGTTAGATCCATTTGATTAGCCATTACTGCATGAGTCATTTCATGCAGTAATGTGGATTTTAATTGTTTAACTGTATTGGCATCTAGTGTTGAAAAGTCATCTAAATCTATGGTCATTACTAATTCAGTACCTGTAGCGCCACCGAGGAATGAAACCGATGCAAGCTTGCCACCGACGCCATCGACATTCTCAAGGTCGATTTTAAATTTTGCTCCATCTCCCGATAGGCCTAAAACACTCTGTATAATATTCTCTGATTCAGCTAAGACACCACTTTGTAATACACTTAGAATATTTCTTTCTGCCTCATTGGCGCCGCCTAGGCCAACTCTATCGGTTTGTTCAAAAACATTATTACCACCAAAGGTGGTGGTTTTATTAATACGGTCAAGCTCTTGTTTTAATTGTAGGCTTTCTTTGTTCAAAGCTACTTTATCATCAGGGGATAACACGCCATTACTGGCTTGTAGTGAAAGGTCGCGCAATCTAAAAAGAATATTAGTAACTTCTTCCAATGCGCCTTCCGTGGTTTGCGCCAAAGATATGCCATCATTGGCATTACGCTGAGCAACAGCTAAACCATTAACTTGCGAGGTAAGCTTGTTTGATATTTGTAAACCTGCGGCATCATCAGCGGCTGAATTAATACGCATACCAGATGACAAGCGAGCGAAAGATATAGATAATTTATTAGAGTTATCTGTGAGCTGACGCTGTAAAAACAAGCTTGTTGTGTTGGTATTGATACTATTCACGAAAATACTATCTTTGAAGTGAGTACAATAGCTGTTTATCGGCAGTAGCTATTACTTCTTGAATGAATTTTGCACAAATCGTTATGTTTTACATTACCCTTGACGACAAATAAATGACGATTAAGCGTCAACTTTTTGTTGCTTAAATTTAATTTATGGCTAAAATTGCCACTGTCGCTATAAAACGACATTAAAAATAATACGTTAGCATTAGCAGTGAAGAATCAGTTATGAATGAAACAGCAACATTAATTGGCCACAAACAAGTTTTAGTGGTAGATAATGACGCAGGAAGAAGTCAGCAGCTTAGTACAGTACTTGCCTTTGTTGGCGAACATTTTATCCATTGCTCACAAGAGCAAGCAGGTAAAATGCTGTCAGATAGTAGCCATATTCTTACGGTAATATTAACCGGCAATGTCAGTCCCGATTGTGCTCGCTTAATTAAAGCCAACCCCAGTGTGCCCTTTATTTTACATGATGTCTTAGATGCCAATGAGCTAGCGACTAGTGTTAATGTGATAGGTACGCTTTTTGCTCCGCTTAACTATGCACAGTTGACCGAGCTTATTCATCATTGTCATCAATACCATAATAAATTGCCGCGCAAGGCGATGAAATTAGGTAGCAGTGCCTTGTTTCGCTCACTTATTGGTAGCAGTGAGCTGATGGCCCAAGTACGTTTTTTAATTGAACAAGTTGCGAAAACCCCCGCCAGCGTGTTGGTGCTCGGTGAATCTGGCACTGGTAAAGAGGTGGTTGCGCGTAATATCCATAATTTATCTGAACGCGCAAAAGCGCCTTTTGTCCCTCTTAACTGCGGTGCCATTCCCGCAGAGCTGCTAGAAAGTGAATTGTTTGGTCATGAGAAGGGCGCTTTTACTGGCGCGATTTCTACCCGTAAAGGGCGTTTTGAATTAGCTGAGGGCGGCACACTCTTTTTAGATGAAATTGGTGATATGCCGCAACCTATGCAGGTAAAATTGCTCAGGGTTTTACAAGAGCGTACTTTTGAACGTGTTGGTGGTAGCAAAAGCATCAAAGCCAATGTCCGTATTATTGCGGCTACTCATCAAGATCTTGAAGAAATGATCAAAGCCGGCAGTTTTAGAGAAGACTTGTTTTACCGTTTGAATGTATTCCCTATAGAGACACCCGCATTGCGTGAGCGCAAAGAAGATATCCCGTTGCTATTAAAAGAGCTACTGACACGTTTTGAACACGAACAAGGGAAAACACTGCGTTTTACCGAAAAAGCCATCGAGTCACTAATGGAACATCCATGGGCTGGTAACGTACGTGAACTATCCAATTTAATTGAACGTATGTTGATTATGTACGGTGAGCAAATAGTCGATGTCGCAGAGCTGCCCTTAAAATATCAACATATCGAAGTACAAGTTTATAATCCTGAATACCCTGAAGAGTTGCAAGAGCAAGATGCTATCAATGCGCTTTTCTCAGGTTTTGATTATGACGATGATGATGATGTTTGTGATGAACAGCAGTCAGAATTACAATCGGTAAATGAACAGCAAAACTCTGCGGATGCCGCCTTGTTACCTAATGATGGTTTAAACTTAAAAGAACACCTAGCGGATTTAGAGGTATCTTTAATCAAACAGTCATTAATTAAACATGATTTTGTCGTTGCCAGAGCGGCTGAAACCCTTGGCATGCGCAGAACTACCTTAGTTGAAAAAATGCGTAAATATGATTTACAAAAGCCAACTGAATAATTTGACTTAGTATTTAGTATAAGGTCAATAGATTGACACTGTAACTAAATCTATTACGCCATTTGTTGTTCTAATTGATTGAAATAAAAGGTTAAAATAATGGCACAGTAAATGCTTGATAAGTACTAGATAGTTTTTCTGAGTACTTACGTATGGCACAAGTTATGGCACAAGCAATACCTTCAGCAACCACCCCTTTGATAGAGTCAGGCGCCATTACCGCGTTTAACTCTGTTAATGATGTTAAGGCTAATAAACCGTCTTTGCTTGAGCAAGAAAAATTCCCCGGTGAATTAGCTGCCTTGCGAGCACAAGTAATACAAAGTAAAAAGCATAGCTTTTCCCCGCGTACTCTGATTAAGGCTAACCAAACACCAAACTCAAGCACAGAAAAGCAGAGACCTAGTGATACTTTATTAGCCGATCAGGTGATAGAGTTAATGCCAACAGGTCTAGTTATGCTTGATGGCAATGGTATTGTGGTAAAGATAAATCAGGTGGCTAGAGATTTACTTGATGAGCCAATATTAGGTCAGCCTTGGTATAATGTTATTGCCCGTTCATTTAATCCACGTGAAGATGATTGGCATGAAATTTCTTTGAAAGATGGCCGTCGGGTTAAACTAGAAATCACCAGTTTAGGCGCTCAACCTGGCCAGTTAATCATGATTACCGACCTCACTGAAACTCGTTTGTTACAAGATAAAATAGCGCAAATGCAGCGCCTTTCCTCATTAGGAAAAATGGTTTCTACCCTAGCTCATCAAATTCGCACGCCTTTATCTGCTGCTATTTTATATGGTGAAAACTTAACCAGTAATAAATTAGCCGAAACGGCACGGGTTAACTTTCAAGAGAAATTAAACGCTCGTTTGCATGATTTAGAGCAACAAGTGAATGATATGTTGTTGTTTTCTAAAAGTGGTAAGGAGCAAGTTGTTGCGCCTATCGCCGTTAGTATGTTGATTGATGATGCCGTTACTTCTATGGACGCGCTAATAAATAAAGCGGGTGCAGAAGTTAAAGTACAGCTCTCTGAAAACGAGCTTTATATCTTAGGTAATAAAAATGCTTTAACAGGGGCTATTCAAAACTTATTGCACAACGCTTTAAATGCCATGAGCGCTTTACCCGCGAGTAGTGGCGCTAAAGTCATTGCTCCTTTGATAAATATTCAAGTGTATAGCCAAAGTAGCCATCTCTATTTAAGTGTGAAGGACAATGGTCCAGGTATTGACGATAAACTTGGCGATAAAATTTTTCAACCGTTTTATACCTCAAGCAGTAAAGGCACAGGGCTTGGTTTAGCGGTGGTCAAATCTGTGGTAAACGCCCATCAAGGTGAGGTTAATTTACTTAACCAAGCTGATACAGGTGCACATTTTGTAATTAAATTACCGCTGCTCGAGCAGGGTAGCGTGATGAACGATAGTCGAGTGGGAGAATGCTAATGACTGAACATAAAATTCTAGTGGTTGAAGATGATGCCGGTTTGCGTGAAGCCTTAGTTGATACCTTATCATTAGCGGGTTATCGCTGTATAGAAGCCGACTCTGGCGAGGCGGCATTATTGCAGTTGAAAAATCAGCAAGTTGATATTGTTGTTAGTGATGTACAAATGGGTGGTATGTCTGGTTTATCGTTGCTTAAAAGCATTAAAAATCAACAGGTAAACTTGCCGGTGTTATTAATGACAGCATACGGCACTATTGATGATGCAGTACAGGCCATGCGAGATGGCGCATGTAACTATATAGCTAAGCCTTTTGCACCACAGGTGTTACTCAATATGGTTAGCCAATATATTCCGCCAAAAAAGGTTAATAAAAATGAGCCAATCGTTGCCGATAAACGCTCATTAGAATTACTTGTTTTGGCTAAAAAGGTCGCTAGTACCGATGCGTCAGTGATGATCCTTGGACCCAGTGGCTCAGGTAAAGAAGTATTAGCACAGTACGTGCATAATCACTCTAAACGAAGTGCTCAAGCTTTTATTGCTATTAACTGTGCGGCCATTCCTGAAAACATGTTGGAAGCTACCTTATTTGGTTATGAAAAAGGTGCCTTTACCGGCGCTATCCAAGCCTGTCCAGGAAAGTTTGAACAAGCCCAAGGTGGCACTATTTTACTTGATGAAATCACCGAAATGGACTTAGGGCTGCAAGCCAAAATTTTACGGGTATTGCAAGAGCGAGAAGTAGAACGTTTAGGCGGTAGAAAAATCATTAGCCTTGATGTCCGTGTTATTGCGACCAGTAATAGAGACTTAAAAGCCGCGGTAAATAACGGTGACTTTCGTGAAGACCTTTATTATCGCCTTAACGTTTTCCCACTTACTTGGTTACCTTTAGCGCAGCGAGTTGATGATATATTAGTGCTAGCTCAATATTTGGTTTCCCGTCATTGTCAAAAAAATGGCGAGTGTATCCCTGAATTCACAGGTGCTGCCCGTAGTAAGCTTAACGCTTACCATTGGCCTGGTAATGTTCGTGAATTAGACAATGTTATCCAAAGAGCACTTATTTTACATAATGACATGCTGATTGATGCTGGCGACTTAATGATTGAAAATTTTGATACAGCATTAGTGATAGAGCCAGAAAAAATCACTAACACCGAAGATAAGCTAGGCAGTGAATTGAAACTGCAAGAACATCAAATTATTCTTGATACCTTGCAAGCTTGTCATGGTAGTCGCAAAGCGGTTGCCGAGCGCTTAGGTATTAGCCCACGTACCTTACGTTATAAAATTGCAAAAATGCGCGACTCAGGTATAGAAATCCCCGCATAGTCTTTTCACTTTTCCCTGCTTAGTTATCACTAACGGGTAGTGACAACTAAGCGGGCTAAAACCCCAAACAAAATCAAAAGCCATTTTACTAGTAAAATGGCTTTTGATTTTAGTTATACCATTCCGCATAAAGAAGTGACCACTTAGAATAATATGGGCGACATTAGAACAAATAAAATATGTATAGATATAGTTACTCTATATCAAACAAATTTTGTGTCGTTATCATGGTGCCCATACGTTCCCGAAGGGCGACTTTTAAAGACTTATAAGCGGCGTTATTGATTTTGACAAGGGAATAACCATTCTCTTCAATCAATGCCTTGCCTCTAAGCCTTTAAATTCTCGCTAAGCGATCACTTTCTTATACGGATTGGTATTATATCTCCCTTAGTAAAACTAAATAGCGCTTTTGGCACTATGCTTGCAAACTCACTGATATATCTTGTTTAACGTAAAAATATTGACAAAAGTGAGCGCACTATGGATATCAAAAGCAACTCTCTATATAGCCAAATGCAAAATATGTCGCTACAAGCCATGGGTAACAAATTACCTTCAGCTGATGCCATGGGTGTCAATGGTATTAATGGTAACAGTGTCGGCAAAATCAACGACTCAAGCAGTAGCTTTGGTAGCATGCTAACAGATGCCTTACAAAGCGTTAATGAATTGCAAAAAGAATCAGGTGATTTGAAAAGATCTTTTGAGATGGGCGACGCTAACGTCACCCTTGGTGAGGTGATGATTGCTTCATCTAAATCAGGTATTGCCTTGGATGCCACCATACAAATACGTAATAAGTTTGTTGAAGCATACAAAGAAATAATGAGCATGCCAGTGTAATTTAACTGGCTTAAATCAGTTATAACGTCGTTGTTTTCATTCCGAATAGGCTAGCTATTCATCAATCAAACGCCTTGTTAGAAATGATTTATTCTCAGTTAAATCTGAGTGTCTAAATTAAGTTTTACCTAAGTTATTTAATAAGTTTTTCGTAAAAAACAGTACAGCGGAGAAGTAAAGTGTCTGATACAAACGCAATGGTAGCAGCTGATAGCGGTGATATGCTTGCCAGCGAAACCGATAGTGGCGCGATGGAAGAGCAAAAGTCAGGATTCGCTGCCTCATTAGGCAATGTCGATATTTTAAGACAAATGACCATAGTGGTTGCCTTGGCTATTTGTTTGGCTATTGCGGTATTTGTCATTATGCTGGCCAATGAGCCTGAGTATCGCTTCTTGTCGAAGTTACCAACAAAGCAATTGATTACCACTATGGATTTCCTTGATGCTAATCAAGTGGATTACCGTCAAGAAAACAACACTATTTCAGTGCCTACCGATGAATATCAAAATGTTAAGTTACTACTCGCACGCGAAGGTTTGAACGATGAGCCTTCAGAAGGTGAAGATATTCTAATGAAAGACATGGGCTTTGGCGTTAGTCAGCGCCTTGAACGAGAGCGATTACAGTATGGCCGAGAGCAACAACTGGGCAAAACCGTAGCGCAACTACAAAGTATTAGCCGCGCTAAAGTTTTATTGGCTATCCCACGTGAAAATGTTTTTGCTCGTCGCGAAAAAAGCCCATCTGCTACGGTGGTGTTAACCATGCGTCGTGGTAAGATTTTATCTGATGAAGAAGTTGATGCTGTTGTCGATATTATTGCCTCGGCAGTGCAAGGTTTAAAGCCAAATCGTGTCACAGTTACCGATCAAAATGGTCGTTTACTTAATTCTGGCTCGCAAAATTCTCTTTCATCCCGTTCTCGTAATGAGTTTGATATTGAACGAAAGCGTGAACAAGAGTACATGAATAAAATTGATAGTATTCTTATTCCCGTTGTAGGTCTTGGTAACTATACCGCGCAAGTGGATATTGCTATGGACTTCACCAATATTGAAGAAACCCAGCGCCGTTATAACGCTGACTTACCTGCGCTACGCAGTGAAATGACTATTGAAACCAGTAACATAGGTGGCGCCTTAGGTGGTATTCCTGGCGCGTTAACTAACCAACCTCCTATTGAGTCGGTTATTCCTGAAAATGCAGTCGGTGGTCAAAAGAAAAGTATGCCGAGTCGTAGGCATTCAGAGTCGACAAAAAATTATGAGCTTGATGAAGCTATTAGTCATACCAAATCGCAAACAGGCATTATCAGACGGGTCAGTGTTTCTGTGGCTCTTGATTATGTTGCCGGCGCAGCAACGACCCCTGCTGAAGCCGGGGTCGATGCACCAGCACCTGCAATTGTACCTCGCTCGGCGGCTGAAGTTGCTAGTATTCGTCGATTATTACAAGGTAGTATTGGTTTTGATTTACAGCGTGGCGATGTTTTAGAAGTGCTTACCATACCTTTTAACCGTCCCGATTTTGGCGTGGTAGCAGAAATACCTATCTGGCAACAGCCTTGGTTTGTTAAAGTACTAAAATTAGTGTTAGGCGCTATAGTCATTATCGTTTTAATATTAGCGGTTGTTCGCCCTATGCTGAAACGTTTAATCTACCCAGAGCAAACCCCTGATGATTATGGTGATAAGTCACTAGACAGCCATATTGATTTAGGTGATGAAACTATGGATATGCTGACCTCAGATTTTGATGCAGGTGCGGTAGGATTTGCTCCAGATGGCAGTTTACAGTTACCTGATCTACATCGAGACGAAGACATACTTAAGGCGGTTCGTGCGCTAGTCGCAAATGAGCCAGAATTATCATCGCAAGTAGTGAAAAGTTGGTTGAACGAAGATGAGTGATGAACAAGAAGTCGGCGAATTAGCCGCAGCCCCTGTAGGCTTCGATGTAGACAAGCTAGAAGGCTCTGAAAAAGCGGCAATACTATTGCTTAGTTTGTCGGAAGAAGATGCCGCGCAAATATTAAAGCACCTTGAGCCAAAACAAGTACAGCAAGTGGGTACAGTTATGGCGGCAATGCAAGATTTTACTCAAGAAAAAATCACGGCTGTGCATAAACTCTTTATTCATGAAATACAAAACTTCTCTACCATTGGTTTCCAAAGTGAGGAGTTTGTTCGCAGAGCGTTAACAGCGGCACTAGGTGAAGACAAAGCCGGTAATTTAATTGATCAAATTGTTATGGGTGGTGGTGCTAAAGGCCTAGATTCATTGAAGTGGATGGACTCTAAGCAAGTAGCCAACATCATTCGTAATGAGCATCCTCAAATACAAACCATTGTTTTATCCTACCTTGAGCCTGAGCAATCCGCTGAGATCATGAGTCAATTTACCGATAAAGTCCGATTAGACTTAATGATGCGTATTGCAAATTTAGAAGAAGTACAACCGGCAGCCTTGCAAGAATTAAACGAGATTATGGAGAAACAATTTGCCGGTCAAGCGGGCGCACAAGCAGCGAAAATGGGCGGCTTAAAAGCGGCTGCAGATATTATGAACTACTTGGAGACAAATGTTGAAGGCATGTTGATGGACTCAATCCGTGAAAATGATGAAGAAATGAGTCAGCAAATTCAAGACTTGATGTTTGTCTTTGAAAACCTTGCCGATGTGGATGATCGCGGCATGCAAGCTATCTTACGTGAAGTACAGCAAGAAGCCTTAATGAAAGCGATTAAAGGCACGGATGAAGCACTAAAAGATAAGATAATGAGTAATATGTCTAAACGTGCTGCGGAAATGATGGCTGATGATTTAGAAGCTATGGGGCCGGTACGCATAAGTGAAGTGGAAGCGGCGCAAAAAGAAATTCTGTCAGTTGCTCGACGATTATCTGACGCAGGCGAAATTATGCTGGGCGGCGGTGGCGGTGGCGATGAGTTCTTATAACATCAAGCTAGCTTAGCTCATTTCATGTAAGCTCATTTCATTTAAGCTCATCCCAAATTAGCTAAGCTCTGTTTTACCGAGCTTAGCTTGAATTAGCGCAGTAAAGGTACACTCATGTCAAAACTACCCATTCGTATTATAAAAGCGTCATCAGAGGATGTCACCGATGTTTGGTCTTTACCAGATGTCCAAGGTCAACCTAGTTCAGCAGATAAAGATAAAACCAATGCTTTTGGTAAAAAAAGTAACTGGGTCTATGAACCACCTGAGCCGGAAGAAGCTGAGCCACAGCCACTGACAGCACAAGAGATTGACGATATTCGAATAGCTGCCAGTGAAGAGGGCTTTAATCAGGGCAAAGAAGAAGGCTTCAGCAAAGGTTATGAAGAAGGTAAAGCTAAAGGGTTAGAAGAAGGGCAGCTACAAGGTATTAAAGAAGGTACTGAACAAGGATTAGCTCAAGGTAAAGAGCAAATTGAGCAACAAAGTGATAAATGGCAAAAATTGATTGACCAATTACACCAGCCACTGGCTAGCGTGGAAAAAAATGTCGAAGAGCAGTTACTTAATTTGGTTTTACAGCTAACAGAAGCTGTGGTGTTACATGAAGCAAAAACCAACCCCGACATTTTAATGACGGCAATAGCTACTGGCATCAAAAGTTTACCTAGCAGTGATGCACAAACTCAAATATGTTTAAATCCAAACGATATTAATTTAGTCGAAGCGCAATTTGGCGCAGAGCACATTGCCGAACAAGGCTGGCGTTTACTGCCGGCACCCCAACTCCCCCAAGGTAGCTGCCAAATAGAAAACAGCACCTCAAATATCGACTTGCAAATGAAAGCAAGACTAAAACAAGTGCTGGAACCTTTCTTGCAAGAAGCTTTACATCAAAGTTCCTAATCTCTTAGGGCTTGATACTTTTTAGTTTGAAATTTTTATCTTAAGGTAAACAATCCTATGGTTGATAGCTTACGTTTAACTGAGCGTTTTAAAAAAAGCCAAAAATTTATTCATGACTTCAAGGCACCTGTTGCCGGTCGCTTAGTACGTGTTGTTGGTTTAACGCTAGAAGCCGTTGGCGTAAAAGCACATGTCGGTAGTCAATGTCTGGTTGAAACCGCACATGGTGATTTACTTGCTGAGGTGGTTGGTTTTGCACAGGATATTACCTATTTAATGCCAGAAGAAAGTCTTCGTGGTGTTATGCCTGGCGCGCGTGTGTTACCTATTTCCAGTAAATTTAAGGTTCCTTTATCTATGGATTTACTCGGCCGAGTTATTAACGGTGTCGGTAAACCCCTCGATGGTAAAGGGCCGATAAAATCAGATAACGATTACCATCATGATAGTAAACCGATGAACCCACTATCACGACGAGCCATCACCGAAGTACTTGATGTTGGTGTTCGCTCCATTAATAGTTTTATCAGTATTGGTAAAGGTCAACGCATGGGGCTTTTTGCTGGCTCAGGCGTTGGTAAAAGTGTGCTTATGGGCATGATGACTCGCGGCACTACGGCTGATGTTGTCGTTGTTGGTTTAGTGGGGGAGCGTGGCCGTGAAGTAAAAGAATTTATCGAAGAAATTTTAGGAGAAGAGGGGCTTAAGCGCGCCGTTGTCGTCGCTGCTCCAGCAGATAATTCACCGTTAATGCGTCTAAAAGGCTGTGAAACGGCAGTGCAAATTAGCGAGTATTTTCGTGATCAAGGTCTAAATGTCTTGTTATTACTTGATTCCTTAACGCGCTACGCCCAAGCACAGCGTGAAATAGCCTTAGCGGTAGGTGAGCCTCCAGCAACCAAAGGTTATCCGCCGTCAGTGTTTTCAAAATTACCACAATTAGTTGAACGTGCCGGTAATGGCGGTGAAGGACAAGGCTCTATCACCGCCTTTTATACGGTATTAACCGAAGGTGATGATTTACAAGA
The DNA here is from genome assembly GCA_022969215.1 of Colwellia sp. Classification (GTDB taxonomy): domain Bacteria; phylum Pseudomonadota; class Gammaproteobacteria; order Enterobacterales; family Alteromonadaceae; genus Colwellia. The sequence goes on from JALJPA010000024.1 coordinate 21,942, forward strand.
CCCTATTGCTGATGCGGCGCGTGCGATTTTAGATGGTCATGTGGTCTTATCTCGAGAGTTAGCCGATGCAGGGCATTATCCTGCGGTAAATATTGAAGGCTCTATTTCACGGGTTATGCCAATGGTAACCAGTGAAGAGCATCAAGAATTAGCCAAGCAGTTAAAACAAATGTATGCCTTATATCAGCAAAACAAAGACCTTATTGCCATAGGTGCTTATACCAAGGGTAATGACCCACGCATTGATCAAGCAATCAATGTGCTACCAGTGATTAACTTCTTTTTACAGCAAAAGATTAATGAAGTGATCCCCTATGACCAAAGTATTGCTCAGCTACAAGAAATTATTGCTGCAGCCCATGCTCATAATCAACAGAAAGCATAGGCTTAGGCTTTTATTTAGCTCTATTGATATAAGAGTATTGATTTAAAGAGTAAATTTAATGGCAATGAAGCAACTAAATACCATATTAAAGTTTGAAAAAGACAACGAGCAACGCTGTGCCGATCAGTTAAAAATTGCTGAAAATGAATATCAACAAAATATTACTCGCTTACAAGGTGTGGCAGATTACCGCTTAGAGTATATGAAGCGATTAAGTCAACGCGCAGAGCAAGGCGTAGACAGCGCTACTTACAGTCATTACCATGCCTTTATCGCTAAACTTGATACCGCTTCAGCGCAAGTAGAAATAGCAATGAATCAAGCCAAAGCACTAGTTAAGCAAAGTAAAAGTATTTGGCTTAAACAAAGGCAAAAAGTGAAAGCAATTGAGCTATTACGTGATAAGCGTTTACAAAAAATGGCAGTAGCAGCAGACAGAGCGGAACAGAAGATGTTTGACGAAATTGCCACTCAGCAATTTGTACGCCGACCCAAGCGTTAGCTATTTTTCTACATGCTAAGTTTCAAATTGAGTGATTGGAATGATTATTGCTGTACTTAACTTATTCATAGCTAGTAAAGCACTAACAAATAACTAGCAAAGAGCTTATAAAGCGTTTAGATGAGCGTTTTCAGGCAAGTATTTTCAGTAATACGCCGTGTGAATTTTATTATTTTAGCTAATTTCAACAATTGGAATGACTATGCAACCAGCAAGTGTTTTACCTGTTTTTGTATCACAAGATACTGATTTAAAAACTAAAGGCTCTTCTACTCCATCAGAAAGTCGAGATAAAGAGGCTGATTTTTCTCGTTTGGTTGAACAACATGTCAACGATAAAAGTAAAGTAACAAGTGACCGCGAGTCGCAAAGAAAAGCAGCATCATCTCCGGCAACGAATGGTAATGCTATTGCCGGTAACGGCAAAAATGACACCGATGAAGTCAATAGCCGCCAAGAAAGTGACTCTGCGGAACAAGGTACTGCTAATGAAAGTAATGGTAATCAAGGCAATACCAATCAAGACAGTGCCAATTTAGATAGTACCAATTTAGACAATACCGAGCAGTCGTCGGCAACTAAACCATTGGCGAAAGATTCTGATAAAAATGAAGATAATCCAGCCAACAATAAAGCCTTAACTGAATCTGAGCAGTTTATTGCGCTACTTTATAATAGCGATCAAACGTTAACTAATGCTGCGGACAAATCAAACAAGAGTGAGCAGGCTAATAGCAAACAAATTAACCCTGCCATTAATGGTACAGCCGACATTACTGATGTTAAGAATCAAAGTAAAAAAACTAGCCAAGATGCTGATGGTAATGAGCGATCTGACCTGCATAAACTTGAAGCTTTTTCAAAAAATGACTTACTCGCCAGAGCTCAGTTAAAAGAGGGGACTTTAGCGCTGCAACCTAGCGATAATGTGTTAAAAGATTACCAACAATTGTTACAGTCACAACAAAGCACTATTAAAAGCCAAAGTATTACTAGCGAGCAATTAATGAATACTCAGTTAACTGCAGCACAGCTGGAAAATAATAAAGTAACTGATTTAGCTGCGAACATTTCAGCAGCCAGTAAAAGCCAACTTTCTGAGCAGGTAGACTCGGGTCTATACCAATTGCCGGTTGAACCGATTGGCAAAGGGAAGCTTACCACAGGTGAAGAGTCGCTTTTGGCGAAAGCGTCAGTCGATATAACTAAAGTGGTTATAAACAAAAGTAATACCAATTCAGTAGTTAAAACCACTGGAGATGAGTTACTTTTGGCTCAAGAGTCATTACTGAAAGAGTCAGCTGCTAACAGTTTTGAATTGGCGGGTGATGCCACTGAAGCAAGTGAACTGGTAACTAAAAACGCTAACAATACACTTACCGCAATGACTAATAAAGCGAGTCATAGTGAGTCTAAATTGGACCAATCAGCTAATGCCATTAATGCACAGCTAAGCAAGGTAGATTTAGATAAGGTGATGGCAGAGCGACCTTCACAAGCACTAATAACTAATGAGGTTATTGCTAAAGAGCAGCCTCTAGATACGCAAATAAAACAACCTTCCTTGACCAATGTCCAAGGACAAGCATTGCAACAGTCTCAGCAGCAAAATCAAACAGTAAACAGCGAACAGCAATCGCTTGCTGACACTAGTGCTGAGTATGATGAAGCTATGCTGTTGTCACAAGAAAAACCGGTTGAGTCGGGAGTAAAAGTACCGAATAAGGTAAGCGACAATATTACCACGCGTTCTTTCTTTGAGTCACAAGCACTCACTATGCAAGCGACACAAACCAAACAAAGCAATGATGCCTATATTGAGCATCAAGCATCTGAAATACTAAATCATACTGTTGCTAGCGATACTGCGCAAATTCAGAAAAATAATGTGCAACTTCAGCAAGAAACCATAGCCATTTTTAGAAAAGACTTTGCCGATGCAGTTAAAGACAAAGTTATGCTGATGATTAATCAGAAGCTACAGCAATTTGATATCACTCTGGATCCGCCTGAGTTTGGCAATATGCAAGTGCGTGTTAATTTACAAGGTGAGCAAGCAAGCGTTAATTTTGTTGTGCAAAACCAACAAGCCAAAGACGCATTAGAGCAGAATATGTCTAAATTAAAAGATATGCTTGCAGAGCAGGGCGTCGATGTCGGCGAGGCTAATGTTGAACAACAAAATCAGCAGCAAAGCAATGATGAAAATAATTTAAATTCAGCTAATGACAGAGCATCATTGTCAACAAGCCAAGATGAAGGTGATCATACTGTAGAGCACACTTTATCGGCTAAGTTGTTTGATTCTTCTGCAACTGGCGTAGATTACTATGCTTAATTGACTAAAATGAAGTTAAGTTGATGAAAACACATTGGCTCAAAGAGTATTCAAGGATATAGTCTAACAATAAATACTATGTCATTAATTAGTCACTATTATTTTGACTTTTTATGTCAGTAAATTTAAAGGATTCTCATGGCAGACGAAAAAGAAAATGGTAAAGACGGTGAGTTAGAGCTAGATAACTCAGGTAAAAAGAAAAAAATGATGATTATCATCATTGCGCTTGTTGTTTTACTTGGTGGTGGCGGTGCCGGTTATTTTTTCTTGATGGGCGATAGTGATACTAGTACCAGTCAAGCTGAGATCGATGCGGCATTAGATAGTGATAGCGGTGAAACTATAGTAGCTGAAGCTGATTCTAGCGCCCAATTGGGCTCTGCTTTATATGTGCCAATGCCTAGACCGTTTCGTTTTAATGTGCCTGGCGCTGCCCGTGACCGTTTTGTCGAAATACGCGTGCAATTATTGGTTCGTGGTGGCGATAATGAAGAGAATGCAAAAATGCATATCCCACTCATTGAAAGTACTTTGCTGGGTATATTTTCTCAAGCGAATGCCGATGATTTGTCAACAAGTGCCGGGAAGATTTCCTTAAAGCAGCAGTCGTTAGCGGCTGTTCAGAAAGTCATGACAGATGTAGAAGGTAATAAAACCATAGAAAAGGTACTTTTTACTGGTTTTGTCATGCAATAGTTAATTGAGCATACCTGCACAGTTAGCAGCACAGGTTGACAGTATAAGTTAACAGTAAAAGAGAACATTAAAGTAATCATTAAGTTAAGAGTTAAATCAGTACTTATATTGATGCTTATATTGATAATTAAGAAGAGACTATCGAGTGAGTGATTTATTATCCCAAGACGAGATTGATGCCTTATTACATGGTGTTGATGATGTTGAAGACGAAGATGAAGTTGAGGATGTCGTTCAATCGAAAGACGGCACCTCTGATTATGATTTCTCCTCGCAGGATCGTATTGTTCGTGGCCGCATGCCCACCTTGGAAATGGTCAACGAACGTTTTGCTCGCCATATGCGTATTAGCTTATTTAATATGATGCGCCGAACAGCTGAAGTCTCTATTAATGGCATTCAGATGATTAAGTTTGGTGAGTACATACATACCTTATTTGTCCCCACTAGTCTGAATATGGTGCGTTTTCGTCCATTAAAAGGCACAGCATTAATCACCATGGAAGCTCGCTTAGTTTTTATTCTAGTCGATAACTTTTTTGGTGGAGATGGCCGCTATCATGCAAAAATAGAAGGTCGAGAATTCACCCCGACAGAACGCCGCATTATTCAAATGCTATTAAAGCTGATTTTTGAAGATTACAAAGAAGCTTGGTCGCCGGTAATGGATGTTTCGTTTGAGTATTTAGACTCAGAAGTTAATCCATCGATGGCAAATATTGTTAGTCCAACAGAAGTGGTGGTTATCAGCTCTTTTCACATTGAGTTAGACGGTGGTGGTGGTGATTTCCATATTGCTTTGCCTTATTCAATGCTAGAGCCCATTCGTGAGTTACTTGATGCCGGTGTGCAAAGTGATAAAGAAGATACCGATATGCGTTGGTCAAAGGCGCTACGTGATGAGATTATGGATGTGCCCGTAGCAATTAATACTAAATTTATTGAGGTTGATATTCCTTTAAGTCAACTTATGGAATTGCAAGCCGGTGATATTATCCCCATTGAAATGCCTGAACACATTACCGTGCTGATTGAGGACTTACCTACTTTTAGGGCTAAACTAGGGCGTAGTCGAGATAAGATTGCCTTGAAAATAGAATCGAAAATTAAGCGACCAGAGTCGGTTAAATCTGAATTAACCATTTTAACTAAAGGTGGAAAACGCCTTGATAGTGATGCAGAGCTTCATCTGCTAGAAGATGACTTATAAACTATTTCGGCACAAAATAAGTCGACCTATTTGAACAAAATTTATAAATTGAGGCCAGCGGTATGAGTAAAGATAAAGATAAAGACGAAGATTTAAGTATGTGGGATGAGGCGTTAGATGAACAAGCCGAAGCCAGAGAGGCAGGTGAAGGTGCGGAGACGGTTGAGCTTGAAGAGCTAACGGAGGATGACGCGCCTATAACAGGTGCAGAAAAGCGTAAGCTTGATGCTATTTTAGATATTCCTGTGACTATTTCTATGGAAGTTGGCCGAAGTCATATTAGTATTCGAAACTTATTACAATTGAATCAAGGCTCTGTAGTTGAATTGGATAGAGTTGCTGGTGAGTCACTTGATGTCTTAGTTAATGGCACCTTGATTGCTCACGGTGAAGTGGTAGTGGTGAATGATAAGTTTGGTATTCGCTTAACAGATGTGATCAGCCAAGTTGAACGTATTAAAAAGTTAAAATAGATAAAGCTATTAATGCTTATAAAGTTACTCTGACATGAACAAAGATATTTAATCTATGATAATAAAAATAATGCGTGTTTTTTTTGCTATTAGTTGTTATTCACTATCGTTGGTGGCGCTAGCGCAAGGGAGTACTATCGATAGCACTGTTGATAGTATTGTCACTGAAAACCACTCAGCTAAAAAAGCTATAATTCCAGAAGTTGCTGGTCATGACAGCATAGTTGATAAAGACAAGGTTAATGAAATCATTGCCGAGGATGGTTTGAATACACCAGTATCTTTAGGTGGCAGGACGGTCAATAACACACCTGAGGTTGGCAAGCATGTGATGTCTAACATGAATGCTGGCAGTATGATTTTATCTTTGTTGATGGTTTTGGCGTTAATTATTATCTGTGCCTTTGTGCTCAAGCGTTTTAATCTTTCCCAGCAAGGCATTAGCCAGCTTAAAGTCATCACCAGTCTGTCCTTAGGTACTAAAGAGCGATTGATGGTGGTGCAAGTAGGTGAGCAACAATTACTGCTTGGGGTAACTGCTCAACAAATCACCTTATTGGAAACGTTAGCAGAGCCACTAACTAAGCAAGGTATTAATACTGCAGCTTTGCCAAAAAATATATTATCTTTTTTATCCGCTAAAAAGTCGTAGTGGCTATTGTTTTAAAAGTTAAATTACCATCATATTATTAAAATTTGCCTCTAAGTAGGCGTATAAATTTAGGATGTTCAGGGAACCATGAAAAGAATTTCGTTATTCATCATCATAGCTTTATCCTTACTCACTGTGAGTTTTGGCGCTTTTGCCGAAGATTTATCATTGTCAGCATTAACACTCACCACGAACCCCGATGGCTCGCAGGAGTATTCGGTAAATTTACAAATACTCATTTTTATGACGGCGCTAAGCTTTATTCCTGCTGCTGTTATAATGATGACGTCATTTACCCGCATCGTGGTGATTATGGCTATTTTACGACAAGCTTTTGGTCTTCAGCAAACACCGTCGAATCAAGTCATTATCGGCTTAACGCTTTTTATGACGCTGTTCATCATGACGCCAGTCTATAATCAAATAGATAGAACGGCCATTCAGCCCTATATAGCAGAGCAGTTAACCTCTAGTGAAGCTATCAACCTTGGCAAGATACCGCTGCGTGCTTTTATGTTGGAGCAAACTCGTATTAAAGATCTTGATACCTTAGCTGGTATGGCTGGTATTGAAGCGGTAGACAATCCAACTGATTTACCTATGACGGTAATCATCCCTGCTTTTATAATCAGTGAATTAAAAACCGCTTTTCAAATTGGTTTTATATTATTTATTCCTTTTTTAATCATTGATTTAGTTGTCGCCAGTATTTTGATGGCAATGGGTATGATGATGCTATCGCCTATGATTGTCTCTTTGCCTTTTAAACTGATGTTATTTGTTTTGGTTGATGGTTGGAACTTAGTGATTGGTACTATCGCAACCAGCTATGGTATGGGACGTTAGTGACACCGCTAAGCTATTTCTGCTGCAATAGTGATTCACTAACATTTAATAAATAGGGTAGACAAGAGAGTAGCTTATGGGACCTGAAATCTATGTAGATATACTCGGTGATGCATTATTACTCGTTATCATACTAGTAAGTGCTATCATCTTGCCCAGTCTTGCGGTGGGGTTAATGGTTGCTGTTTTTCAAGCGGCTACTTCAATTAATGAGCAGACCTTAAGTTTTTTACCGCGATTAATTGTCACCTTACTTTCTTTGATTATTGGTGGGCATTGGCTATTACAAAAAATTATGGACTATACCATTCGCCTTATTGCTAGTATTCCCAGTGTTATTATCTAATGGTTAGTTTTCTATCTCCTCTAATTATGTTCGTTAATACATCCGTTAGCGGACTCTAAACATGGAATTTACTGAGACCATTATTAACCAATTTATGGCAGACCTTATTTTGCCATTTAGCCGCGTCTCTGCCTTGATTATGACCATGATAGGTTTTAGCTCTAAAACCATTCCAGGGCGAGTAAAACTGTTTTTATCCTTAGCCATTACCGTCGCTATCATGCCGGCCATCCCACCCGTTAAAGTGATTGATTTAATGTCACTCACTACCGCTATACTACTGGGGCAGCAGATGATTATCGGTATCATGCTTGGCTTTGTCACTATTATGGTCGTTAATACCTTTACCTTGGCCGGACAAATTATTGCTATGCAGTCAGGTCTTGGTTTTGCCTCATTAATTGATCCCGCTAGTGGCATGAATGTCCCTGCTATTGGACAATTCTTTTTAATCTTATCTTCATTGCTCTTTTGGGCGATGGATGGACATCTGGCTTACTTGCACTTTATTGTCGCTAGCTTTGATACCTTACCTATTCCGACCGAACATTTATCTAGCATCAAATATAGAGAAGTCGTTGAGTGGGGCGGTTGGATGTTTGCTACTGCGCTCTCTCTCGCTTTAGCACCGGTAACAGCGATGTTATTGATAAATTTCTCTTTTGGGATAATGACCAGAGCCGCGCCGCAATTGAACATCTTTGCTATTGGTTTTCCTATCACCATGATGGCAGGTTTACTTATTATGTGGCTAACCTTTGGTAATTTCTTTACTCATTTTGAAATACAGTGGCAACGCGCACTGGACTTTAGCTGCTACCTTATTGACTGTCAGGCAAGATAAATGGCTGATTCTGATAGTGGTGAAAAAACAGAAGAACCCACGGCAAAAAAACTCACCGATGCCAGGAAAAAGGGTCAAATTGCCCGTTCTAAAGATTTAGGTACTTTTTTTGTCTTAGTCGGTAGTGCTTGTGCCATGTTGCTAATGGGGGAGTCTTTAGCAACCTCGATGGCTAATATGATGACGCATATGTTTAGCTTAAGTCGAGAAGAAACCATGGATGTTAATGCGCTCTTTAAAGTGGTTAACGATGGCGTCTTCCAGGTAGTTGCGCCATTAATGTGGATCTTTTTTATTATTATGCTGGCTGCATTTGTCGGTAATACCTTGCTTGGCGGTATGAGTTTTTCGTGGGAGTCGATGATGCCAAAAGCAAGTAGACTGTCTCCTATGGCTGGCTTTAAAAGAATGTTTGGCGTACAAGCTGCGGTTGAGCTGATTAAATCAATCTTAAAGTTTTTTGTTGTTTTTATTGTCGCTTTTTTACTGCTCAATGGTCTTTTTGAGCAAATTTTAGGGCTAAGTCGAGAAACTATTCCTACTAATTTTGAACATGCAACGACTATGTTGCTATGGATGTTTTTAGTGTTGGCCTTATCGATAGGCATTATTGTGGTTATTGATGCGCCGTATCAAGTTTGGAATCATAACCGCCAATTAAAAATGACCAAACAAGAAATTAAAGATGAGCATAAAAGCACTGAAGGTAGTCCTGAAATAAAAGGCCGAATTCGTCGAACGCAATATGAAATGTCACAACGACGTATGATGCAAGACGTTCCAGACTCAGATGTAGTGATAACCAACCCGACGCATTTTTCTATCGCGCTCAAGTATGATGCCGCAGTAGGGGGAGCCCCTGTGCTGGTGGCAAAAGGTGTTGATGAAATGGCACTTCATATCCGCACAATTGCTAAAGAGCATCAAGTTGAAATAATTCAATCACCGGCTTTAGCACGCTCAATATATTATACTGCCGAAGTTGGCGATGATATTCCTGAAGAGCTATTTGCCGCTGTTGCCCAAGTGTTGGCCTTTATCTTTCAGCTCAATGAACATAAGAAAGGTAATGCTAAAAGACCCATTCCGGTAGCTAAAAACTTGCCTATCCCAGATGACTTCAGATATTAGCCAAACCGTTCACTGCCAATAGTTATCGCGGGTAATGTTAGTCAATAGCATATACCCGTTACCAATCAATATACATGTTTCAGAGTGCTTGAGCTATTTCAAATCAAGACACTGTGATGAAGTAATGGTTTATTCAGGAGAATATGCTCCTGCATTCTCTAATAGACTACATCCATGTAGCGCCATTATAAGCTACAGTAACGATGAAGTGATGTTGCTCAAGCGCTTCTTCGATGGGTTTAAAATGACTTTATACCGCGTTAAATAATCAAAGCATAGAATGACTATGTTTTAATTATTCACCTTGCCTAAAGTCATTTTAATTCCCACTGAAATCCTGCACTTTGAATGGTAACGGGTATAGACAAGTAAATACAGCTAACCACCTATTTTGGTATAAGAATTGCTACTTCATGCTAACTGTCAAAAAAACATCATGAAGTAGTAATGCAATTAGCCGCTTATTTTAATCAATTTGATAAATCGAAGTTACGTCATTTCTCTGGGTTGGGTACTCCAATTTTAGTTATGGCAGCCTTAGGTATGGTTATCTTACCCATGCCACCTTGGTTATTAGATATCCTATTTTCCTTTAATATTGCACTATCTCTTGTGGTGTTACTGATTACCGTTTACACCTTAAAACCCCTAGATTTCGGCTCCTTTCCGGCCGTTTTACTGGTAGCAACTATTTTGCGTTTAGCACTGAATGTCGCCAGTACTCGGGTAGTCCTATTAGAAGGGCATGAAGGCCCTCAAGCCGCGGGTAAAGTTATTGAAGCATTTGGCTCAGTCGTTATTGGTGGTAATTATGCTGTTGGTATCGTGGTGTTTTTAATCTTAATCATTATTAACTTTGTTGTGGTCACTAAAGGTGCTGGTCGAATTGCAGAAGTGACAGCGCGTTTTACTTTAGATGCTATGCCTGGTAAACAAATGGCAATTGATGCCGACTTAAATGCGGGTTTTATCACCCAAGAGGAAGCAAAAGAACGCCGTACTGAAGTGACCAGTGAAGCAGATTTTTATGGTTCTATGGATGGTGCCAGTAAATTCGTAAAAGGTGATGCCATAGCGGGTATTCTCATTCTTTTCATCAACCTGATTGGTGGCTTGATTATTGGTATGGTGCAGCATGATTTAGCATTCGGACAAGCAGTTGAAATTTATACATTACTAACTATTGGTGATGGTCTTGTCGCTCAAATACCAGGGTTGTTGTTATCGGTTGGTACTGCCATTGTGGTTACCCGTCAAAATACCTCCCAGGATATGGGCGAGCAGGTGAGCAGCCAATTAGGCCAAGAAAAATCGCTTTATATTGCCGCGGGTATCATGTTTGTTATGGGCGTAATCCCGGGTATGCCACATTTTGTCTTTATATTATTTGCAGTTATTATTTCAGCCACTGCCTTTTTCGGTGCTAAAAAGAAAGAAAATAAAGCGGTTGAATTGGCAAAAATAGAACAAGATGAGCAAGTACAGCATCAACAAAAAGAAGATGATGTGAAAGAGTTGGATTGGGATGATGTCAATCATGTTGATATTATTGGTCTAGAAATCGGTTATCGCCTAATCCCTCTGGTAGATAAAGCCCAAGGTGGTGAATTACTAAGTCGTATTAAAGGTGTGCGCAAAAAATTATCGCAAGAGTTTGGCTTTTTAGTACCGGCAGTACATATTCGAGATAATCTAGATTTAGACCCAAACAGTTATCAAATATCGCTTATGGGCGTTGTAGTAGGCACCGCGCAAATTCGTCACGACCAAGAACTTGCCATTAACCCGGGACAGGTTTTTGGCACCCTTGATGGTGTTGCCACTAAAGATCCTGCCTTTGGTTTAGATGCTACTTGGATTAATCAAAATCAACGAGATCAGGCGCAAACACTAGGTTACACCGTAGTTGATTCAGCAACGGTATTGGCCACGCATTTAAGTCAGATATTAACCAATAATGCCGCTCAGCTGCTTGGTCATGAAGAAGTACAAAACTTATTGGACTTACTTGCTAAAAATTATCCTAAGTTAGTTGAAGGCTTTGTTCCTGATACTCTTACTTTGGGCACGGTTGTTAAAGTACTACAAAGCCTAATGAACGAAGGTGTTGCTGTACGTGATATGCGCTCTATAGTGCAAACGCTTGTTGAATACGGTCCGAAAAGCCAAGATGCTGAAGTGCTCACTGCCGCGGTACGCATTAGTATTAGAAAGTTTATTATCCAAGATCTAGTTGGTAGCGCACAAGAAGTGCCCGTCATAACTTTGGCTCCAGAATTGGAACAGATGTTGCATCAGTCTATGCAGATGGCAGGAGATGATGGCGCTGGTATTGAACCTGGCTTAGCGGAACGCTTACAAAAATCATTAACTGAAGGAGCAAACCAGCAAGAAATGGCGGGTGATACTCCAATATTATTAACGTCGGGAATATTGCGTCAGGTATTGGCTAAGTTTGTGAAATACACCATACCAAGTTTACGCGTGATTTCTTATCAAGAAATACCTGATGATAAACAAATTAAAATCGTTAGTGCTATCGGGCAGTAACAACAAGTCAAAGTTATGCAGGTCATAGCTTAACTAAGAGCAAA
>JALJPA010000240.1 GCA_022969215.1 Colwellia sp.
GTTGGCGACTATTGCCCGCAATAACCAATATCTGCAATCAATATCTTTACTAAAAGCCTTTTAATGATCACTGGGCGGAAAAACCTTAATAGACTTGCTATTAACATTGTACAGATTCAATTAAGCCTACTAGTTGTACTGTGCTTTGATTAAACAACGCAACTAGACATAAGTAGTAGTTATATTTTTCCTTGATCCGTCTAACGAATATTAACCAATAGACAGTAGCTTGTACTGTAATACAATAATTAACACTAGTTTTCTACTAAAAACTTAGGCATTATGCTAGGAGTAATACGGTAATAATAATAAAAAAATCAAGAGATACAATAAGATGAATACTGGAATATTCACTTGGCATACTCATAGCGATACCTTATGCGATTTTAAGCACGGCTTAACTATTGCCCAAAATAGCGGGGCAAAAAGTTTATTGGTGTTAACCTGCAGCCAAAACCATTACCCCGAAGATAAGCTTTCCTCACTATTAAGCGCCTGCCCACTGACCATTTTCGGTGGTATTTATCCCATGCTTACCTTGCAAAATACCTTATTAGAGCAAGGCGCTTTGATTATTGGTTTTAACGAAACCTTTGATGTCACGGTATTTTCACAATTGCATCAGCTCAGTAATGAAGACAAGTTAGAAGATGTCATTACTACTACGCTCGAACAAAAAAATAATTATTCTGGTCATGATAATTTTTTGATGTTTTATGACTCTTTAGTCAACAACATCGAAGACTTTATCGATTGTCTATTTGAATGCTTAGATCATGGTATCAATATTGCTGGCGGCGGTGCCGGTAGTTTAGACTTCATCCAACGTCCCTGTATTTTTACCAATCAAGGGCTGCAAAGTAATGCGGTTTTGCTCGTCACCTTACCTAGCAAACTCAGTACCGGTGTTGGTCATGGCTGGAGAATTTTTCAGGGGCCTTTTTTAGTCTCCGATGCACACGGACAAACCGTGCAAAGCTTAAATTACCAACCGGCGCTGGAAGTTTATTGCCAAGCCATTGAAAATGCGACTGAACATAGATTTAATAGCGACAATTTTTTCGATATTTCCAAAAACTTTCCCCTCGGCATTGAGGATATTAATGAGAATTTGATCGTCCGAGAGCCTATTTTTACCGATAGCAACCACTTGCAATGTGTTGGCAATATACCTATTAATTCTATGGTTTATTTACTTGAAAGTGATACTGAAACATTAATATCCTCGGCCGAACAAGCTGCTATCACGGCATTTTCCACAACCACCGAGATAACATCAACGTCGATGATTTTTGATTGCATTAGCAGGGTGTTATATATGGAAGATAAGTTTGAGCAAGAACTTGATGTCATCGCCAAACATTGTCCGACACCAATATTATTTGGTGTACTTTCATTAGGAGAAATAGCCAATAGTCCCAGTGGCGCTATTTGCCTTCTCAATAAATCAACCGTAATTAGCTCTTGGTAGCAACTAGGTGAGCAATGAATAAAGCACTGTTTATTATTTCACTACAACATGAGCTTGCCATGGCCATTGGCAATAAGCTTGATTTAAAAGCCATGCTGAAAGTTTTTTTAAAGGTATGCTTTAGCCGTCTCAATTTAACCAGTGCCCACATTTATGTGCACTGCGACCATAGCGGTATGCCTCATAAATTATCCACACTGGAAAGTAAAAACTATCAGCATTTATTAAGTATTCCTAAAAATAAGCGCGGCCAACCCTGGCAACAAAATTCGGTATTAACCAACTTTGCCGAACAACTTAACCATGCTCAGAATAATATTTCCTTTCGATGTGAAAATGGTCAGTTTCTGTTTGGCTTTATCATCCCTGATCATGGCTTACTTGTGTTCGAAACCCATTATGCCTTAGCGGATGAAGTGCAAAAGGCCTTGCTACCCATTTTGAAAAAGCTAGCAACTAGTTGCTATACCTCACTAGTGCACGACTCTCTGGTTAAAGAAGTCCATTCAAGACAACTCATCGAAGAAAAAGTAGCCTATCAAGCACAGCATGATGGTTTAACCGGTTTATTCAATCGCCAACATATTAATCATCTACTCACCAATGCCATCGAAGATGCTCATCGCAATAAACACATTGGCACTATCATCTTTATTGACCTTAACCGTTTTAAGCCGATAAATGATGCTATGGGTCATACCGTTGGCGATAAAATATTACTCACCCTAGCCAACCGTCTGCAATCTTTAAGCAGTGACCATATCGATGTCGGCCGCTTTGGTGGTGATGAATTTATCATTGTCGTGAAGAACCTTAACTTCAGCTATCAAGATGCTATCAGTCAATTAATTACTCAGATTAATGAGTTGCTGGCAATACCCTTTGTTATTGATGCTAACTCTTACAAACTCAATTGCAGTATTGGTTATGCCCTTTTTCCATTACAAAGCAGCACGGTGAATAATCTTATTAAGTTTGCCGATATTGCCATGTACGAAGCTAAGCGGGCTAAAAGTAAACAAGGCAAACAATACCAACCGGCAATGTCTGAAAAAATAAAACGCCGTTTAGCTTATGTCGATGATATGAAGCAGGGGTTAGAGCACGGGGACTTTAAATTATATTACCAAGCGCAATATAATCATTATGGTGACATTATTGGTGCCGAGGCGCTATTAAGGTGGCAACATCCTGTGCATGGTATGGAGTCGCCTGGGATTTATATCCCCATTGCCGAAGAAAGTGATTTAATTCTCGCCATTGGCCAATGGGTATTAGAGCAAGCCTGTAGTGACATCAACAAACTTGAGCAATTAACTTTACCTGAGTCATTTAAAAAAATAGCCATAAACGTTAGCGCTAAACAATTAAATCAACATGATTTTCAAGAAAGGGTGCTGCATGCGATTAAGCAAAACAACATTCCCGCTGAGCGTTTAGCGTTAGAGTTAACAGAAAATCTTTTGGTAGAAAACATTGAAGATTCCATTAAGTTAATTGCCTCGCTCAAAGCCAATGCTATCGATTGTAGTATTGATGATTTTGGTACCGGTTACTCCTCACTTACCTACTTAAAGCGTATTCCAGCCAGTGTCTTGAAAATAGACCGTTCTTTTGTCGCCAATATTGAGCAATGCAACGAGAGCGCCGCCATTGCCAGTATGATTATTAGCTTGGGAAAAACCCTGAAGATGAATATTCTTGCTGAGGGTGTTGAAACAGCTGAAGAACTCAACTGTTTAAAAGCCTTGGGTTGCTATCAATACCAAGGCTATTACTTTAGTGAGCCTTTACCCTTTGATGAGTTTATTCAACTGCTGAATTAATTTAGCTGACGACTATAAATACTCTATGGATATACCAACAAAAATAATCAAGCCAACCCAATGATTATGCAAAAAAGCTTGGAAACAGGCATCACGGTCTCTGTTTACAATCAATAGCTGTTGATAGCTAAATAAGCCCGCAGCTACAATAAGGCACAACTGATACGGCCAACCAAAGGCTAAGATATCACCGACAGTCCACAATAAAGCCAAGGTCATTAATTGCAAAAACCCGATAATACGCTTATCGCTTTCGGCAAATAAAATCGCCGTTGATTTCACCCCTATTTGCATATCATCATCTCTATCGACCATGGCGTACATGGTATCGTAAGCAACGGTCCAACATAAGTTCGCGGAAAAAAGTAACCAAGCCACTAAGGGTATCTGGCCTTGTGCTTCTGAAAAAGCCATGATCATACCCCAACTAAAGGCGGCACCTAAGAACACTTGCGGCAACTGGGTATAGCGTTTCATAAAGGGATAGAGCGCCGCTAAAAAGACCGCGACAACAGAGAGATAAATAGTAGGCCAACTAAGGGTTAGCACTAAGCCAAGCGCCATGCCAATTAATACACCAAATAAGTTAATGGCCTCAGTTGTACTCATCATGCCGTTAACAAGCGGTCTATTTTTAGTGCGGGCAACTTTGCCATCTATTTTTCTATCGGCATAGTCATTTATCACACAACCGGCGCTACGCATGATAAACACACCTAAACTAAAAACCAACAGTATATGCATGTTAGGCCAGCCATCGCTAGCAATCCATAATGCCCAATACGTTGGCCATAATAATAGATAGGTACCAATAGGTTTGTCCATACGGGTAATTAACTTAATCGCTAACCATTTTTGTTGCAGTTTTTTCAGCATGTATCGGCTTCTTTTTAGTATTTTGTTATCAAACTGGTTAGTGTTTTATTGGTTCGAGGCGCTAAGTTTTGTTGAGCCTTGATAAGCAAAAGCATCAGGTAAAAACACTTCAGCAACCATCAAGGGTTTATTATCCAACATAAAGATGGAACGACGTCCCCAAAGCTCTTGTTTTGCTATCTCAGTTAATTTAGTCGCTAAAATGGCTACACCGGTGTCAGCTGAAAAAGAGGATAGCTCTAATCTTAGTCGTTGCAATGACGGATTATTAAACAGTACTTGCCCTAAGGGCTGCTCACCTAAATTGCCAAGCACTTGCTCTTTACCGGTCAAGCTAGCTAAAGGCAGTAAGCTGCGAGCAAAAACCTGTGGTACGTCATCACAATATAAAATGACTTCCCGCACTAAAATAGGCTCACCTGCTTTAATAAAGTTACAAGCTTCTGCTGCTGAGCATAGTTGTTGTTGCTCACCAATGACCTTAACTTTAAAGTTTTCACAGCGGCTTTTTAACCGGGCGGTAAGTGAGCCTTCATCAAGCAACCAATCTTTAAGCGGTACCGGCAACACAGCAAATCGTTCATCACTAGGCGCTTGCCATTGACCCGATAAGGTTACCGGAAAATTGATAGTAAGGGGTACCGGAAAGTTCACTGTTTTCTGCTTCATGAGTCTACTTTATCAAATGATCAATCATTAAAATCGTCGCTATAGTAGCAGACCTAAACAGTAAACTCATTTATCTCAATCAAGGGAGTAGTAGAATTAAAATTTAATAAAAAATAATCAGGCAAAAGACTAAAATCAGGTTATGATAAGGCTAAGTTCAATCATTCCTAATCGACTGTTATTTTATGTTTAAAGCCTTAATTCTCTTTTCTATTTTATTCACTTTAACCATTGGCGCCTCTAGGGCCAATGCTAGCGATTATGCTTACTATGGTTTTGAGCCTGACATTGTCACCAATTATATCGCGGTGAAAAAGAAAATGGGTTATGTACGCTTAACGGTAGAGTTAATGGTTGCAGGTGATGACTTTAGTATAGTGGAACATCATGCACCTTTATTACGCGACGCCATCATCAACATCATTGGCCAACAATCTGAAGCAAAAGTTAAGTCAATGAAAGGCCGCGCAGAAATTCAGCTACAGTGTGAAGAACAAGTAAAAGAGTTACTCATTAGAGAAACTGGCCAACCACTGATTAAAAAATTACTCTTCACTCAATGGCTAGATAACTAGTTTTTATAGCTAATTCCTCAAAGAATAAACTCCAGAAAGCTAGCCTTTCTTCTAGTATATAAGTCACTTAGGTACGCTTATCCCTTAGCTTTTATGCCGATAACTTTCACGGTAAACAACGCTAAAAAACAGCCGGTGAGTAAGCCAAGTAAATGAGCGGTATTGGCGACATTCACTGGGAGTAAATCAACAAAACCAAGTAATAACCAGAACAGTAAAAAACCAACAATGGGCTTAGAAAGTGATAAACCACGCTCTGGTGCTAAATAACCAAACCACCAGACAAAGCCCACCAGCGCATACACCACACCAGATAAGCCACCAAAATTTGAGCCTGATACTAAAAACTGCCCAAGGTTAGAAACAATTGCCGAGATAAATAGTATGTTTATTAAGATTGTTTTACCTAGCGTCTTCTCAATGCTGCCACCCAATTGCCACCACCACATGGTATTAAAGACAATATGTAGCCAAGAAAAATGAAAAAATGCTGGGCCAATTAAGCGTAGCGGATCGGCTAAAAAAGCATTCAGTGAGAGTTGAGGATAGAACTGTAAGGTATTAAAAAGTTGCTGCGCCCAACCAAGTTCACTGCCAAGAAAGACCAACCAACAAAGGCTAAAAACCACTAAGGTGACAATGCCCGCATGGGCTAAAAAATTTTCTTTAAAGTTGGTGAATAAACTGAAATCATCGCTATTTAAAGTGACTGCTTCACTTCTATCCCATGCCGCTTGTTGATATTTATCGGCATAGGGTTGCAAAATAAAGGCATCAAATTCTGCTTTTGCTTGGGAGATTTTATCCTCAGGGCAATAAATTATATAGCCCTGATCTTCGCTTGCCTTAAGCTGAGCTTGGATGCCCAAAGATTGTAAATAATTACTAAAGAGTAAGGCAATATTATGGTCTTTAACTTGTACCAGAGGCTGTAAAGTATGCATATTCTCAGCAGGCTCATTTGTCATGCTAATTATCGCTCAATATTGTCAGGAAATTCTGTTTGCCATTGGGTAAAACCGCCATCAAGAGAGTAGACATCGGTAAAATCTTGGCTAATAAGGAATTGTGCCGCTTGCTGGCTAGAAATGCCGTGATAACAACAAACAACTACCGGAGCATCCAGATCAGCTTCACGTAAAAAGTCAGCCATTGACTCATTGGTTAAATGAATCGCTTGGGCAATATGGCCATTAGCAAAGGAGTTTTCATCTCGAATATCGACAACAACATGTGATTGATCCGCGATAACTTCTTGTAGAGTACTGACTGACATATGTTTGAAACTATTATCTGACACTTTTTATTCCTCAATTAACCTTTATTTTTAATCACCGTCT
>JALJPA010000241.1 GCA_022969215.1 Colwellia sp.
TATATAAATTAAATGAAAACATAAATTGTCGACAATTTATGTTTTTTATACTATGGTTGTGACCTGATAAAATGAAGGGATAAAGTTATAATCTAAGCAGGATTTTAACAGGATGGATTATGAGTAAAAGAAAAGTAGTAATTATCACGGGTGCTGGTCGAGGCATTGGCGCAGCAACAGCCAAGCTCTTTGCCAATAAAGGCTACGCAGTTTGTATTAATTATAAATCCGATGAACAGTCAGCCGTGCAATTGGCTCAGTCAATTACCGCTAATGGTGGTCAATGTATTACTGTACAAGCGGATGTATCTTGCGAAAAGGATGTAGAGCGCCTTTTCTCTACTGTCGATAAAACATTAGGCACTGTCAACATATTGATAAATAATGCTGGTATTTTGAAGAAACAGTCTCGGTTAGAAGATATGACCGCTGAGCGTATTAATTCAATATTTACCAATAATGTCACTAGTTATTTCTTGTGCTGCAAAGAGGCGGTAAAACGTATGTCTACACGCCACGGCGGTTTAGGTGGTGTGATTGTCAATGTTTCATCTGGCGCGGCACGCTCAGGATCACCCAATGAATACATTGATTATGCGGCCTCAAAAGGCGCAATAGATACCTTAACCAAAGGCTTGTCACTGGAAGTAGCTGCTGAAGGTATCCGAGTTAATTGTGTTCGCCCTGGTTTAATCTACACCGATATGCACGCTGATGGTGGCGAGCCTGAGCGTATTGAGCGGCTAAAGAGTATTATTCCAATGCAGCGAGGCGGAAAGCCGGAAGAAGTAGCCGAGGCCATATATTGGCTAGCCAGCGACAAGTCATCTTTTTCTACCGGTAATTATTTAGACTTAGCTGGCGGTTTATAAGCGTGGTTAGTAAAAGCCAAACAACTATTTGTTTAGCTTTTGTCTTTAGCTTCCTCACAGGTGAGATTAATTCATGGCTCACTGTAAAAGAGTGCTTTAAAACTGCCTTTTAAGAAAGTGGTGTAAGAATTTCTTCTGGGATCGGTTGTAAGCGCTTTTGTTTATCTAAACAAACCATTTCAATATCTGCAATAACCGCAGCTTTAGTCGCATTAGGGCGCCATAATTCTTGTCGCCATAAAGTCTTATATTTACCATCAAATAGGTAGCTGGTGCGAACATCACAAATTTCAGCAAATTCAACGCCATCTTGAAAGATTAAATTAGCTTTATAAACCGCAAAACCTAAGCCCTTTTCTGCCCAAAGCTTAGCTAACTTATCACTGTCGATAACGTGCTCACGTGCACGTTCAAAATACTTAAGAAAATTAGGATGATAGACTACACCAGAGTGATCGGTATCTTCATAATATATTTGTACGGGATGATTGTAAATTTTACTCATTTAACTTAATTCCTACTTAACTTATTTTCTGCTTAGCGTAGTTTTCTACTTAATTTATTTGATAATTTATTTAGTGCTTGATTTATTTGGTAATTAACGAGGCTTTCAGTTGTTGCATGCCTGCCTCAATGGTGATTAGCGGCTTATAGCCAAAGTCTTTTTTAGCGGCACTGATATCAAAATAATGACTAGTAGAAAGCTGCTTAGCGACAAAGCGGGTCATTATTGGCTCTTGTTTTTTATTCAATAGTTTATAAAGCCACTCTAACGTCGCGCCAACTGCATAAGCAACACTGCTTGGTACGCGTTTTGTCACTGGCGGTAGATCAACACAATTGAGAATGTTATTGAGCATAGCTGCCATCGTGATGGGTTCATCATTACTAATAAAATAAGCCTTGCCGATACAAGTAGCTTTAGGCTTAGCCAATGCGACTGCCGCTAATATATGTGCATAAGCGGCATTATCTACATAGATGGTATCAACCAGTTTATCTTCTTTGCCAACAAGTTTTAGCTTGCCTGCTCGGGCAC
The DNA here is from genome assembly GCA_022969215.1 of Colwellia sp. Taxonomy (GTDB): domain Bacteria; phylum Pseudomonadota; class Gammaproteobacteria; order Enterobacterales; family Alteromonadaceae; genus Colwellia. Next base: position 1,912 of record JALJPA010000241.1, read on the forward strand.
GTTCAAGTACGCGTGGCACTAGGTGCGGATCATTTGGCCCCCAAATTAAATGCGGACGTAAGGCGACTGTTTTTAACTGTTTATCATCGATTGAATCAGTTGCCGAGTCGGGTGATGCTGCGCCATGTGATGCAGCTAACACTAACTGCTCTGCTAGCGCTTTCGACTCAGCATAATAATTTAAAAAGTTATCGGCATAGGGCTGTGATTCATCAATACCGGCTTCATCAATACCGGCAAAAGTAACACTCGGTGTACTGGTATACACTAAACGGGTAATGGCAAGCTCTTGGCAGGCACGAATGATATTTTCAGCGCCTTGCACATTGGGTTTGAAGTAATCGTCCTTACTGCCCCATACGCCCGCTTTAGCAGCAACATGAAAGACCAAATCACAAGATTGCATCGCTTCTTTAAGGCGATCGAAATCAGTAATATCTCCCTGCACCATAGTAACGCCCATTTGGCTTAACTCTGGATAATGACCGCGGGCAAAACCGGTAACCTTAATATTTTCCAAACGCAATAATCGACAAATGGCTTTACCTAAAAATCCGCCAGCACCGGTAACAAAGACATTCTGAGACTGCTCAGCAAGTTCACTCAGTGGCGCTTTAACAGCCTGATTAAAGCTCGCAGTAGTTGCTGAGCTAGTATCACTATCTGTATAGCTATCGGTATTGCTGCTTTGAGTATCTTTTTTCATGGCGGTCTCTAATAAAATGCTAGTTAAAGGTTACTACTTATAGGGTGAGAATTAGCCAGTATTAATCGAGTTCGTCTTGGGCCCAAACGGCAAGTTTTTCACGAAATATCTTAGCGTTATGGCGGATATCAACGGGAAAATCTTCATGGATTAAAAAATGAGAAATAGCAGCTGTTTGTTTATGCGCAAGTGCTAGCCCCTTTAACGCTGAAAACAACAGCGATTCATCAAAATTTTCATCTTGTTTAGCTTCATCTGTTAACTCAATGCAAAGTAAGGGCACACTCTTCTGGTAAATGGTTACCGCCACTAAAGCAGTACGTTTCACTGCACTATGGGTATTGAATATTCGCTCACATGGAATAGAAAAGAAGGTTTTTATTTTTGAATCGGTTCCGGTTTCAACGCGATGCGCTTTTCGTCCACACATCCACAATAAACCCGCTTCATCAAGATATCCTAAATCGCCCATACGATGAAGAACACTATTGCCATCACTTATTTTAGCCTGCGCCGTGGCCGAAGCTCGATGATAGTATTGATGACTAACCATATCGCCTTTAACTACGATTTCACCAATAGTGTTGGCTGGTAATACTAGCTCATCAGACCAAACTGTAATCACCTCTTCACTAATGGCGATAATGCTGATTTCAACACCGTTAACAGCACTGCCGACACAAATACCGCCACCATTGTCGGTGATGTGACTGGTTGCCAATAAGTCGGCACTGGAAATTTTAGTCAAGGGTAGCGACTCAGTAGCTCCATAGGAAGTTAGTACCGGGACATTGTCGCTAAGTAATTGGGTGAATCGCTCAATAGACGGCAGTGTTGCTGGTGCGCCCGCGGAGATCACCCGTTTTAAACTAGTTAACTTAACTGGCACCTTAACTGAAGCCTCAGACAAAGGTTTAGTCGCTGAAACATCGGCAGCTCCCGCCTGCCCTAATACTTCAATCAGTGCGGGGTTAGCAAATAAGTTTGTACATTGATATTTTTCAATGGCGGCAAAGATAAAGTCTGGATTGGCGGTAATAGGTTTACTGGCGTCCATATCAGGGACGATTGATGCCATGCCTAATGCCGGGCCAAATAATGAAAATAGTGGAAAGGTTGCTAAATCACGTTCGCCTGGTGTTATGCCATAGTCTTCTTTTAGCGCGGTGATTTGCGCCTCAAACATTTTATGGCTATAAACCACACCTTTAGGTGGTCCAGTACTGCCACTGGTAAATAATATTGCTGACATATCATCATCAGCGAGTTTGACCATTTCAAATGAAAAGTTTGCCTGTTGGGGTACTGGATAACGAGCTAACAGTTTAGTTAAACTCATACCACCGATAATGGAGGCAAACATATCTGCGCCAAAGCCAGAACCAGCTTCGGTTACTGTTAATAGCTTTTTAACGCTGTTTTTACCCCAGCCAAATAACTTTCTAGCGATATGGGCTTTGGGAATACCAATAAAAGCATCCGGTGTCGACTCAGCAAAACACTGCTTAAGGTTTTTAATACCCATACCAGGGTCAACTAAAATAGGGATAATACCGGCTTTGAATAAAGCAAAGGTTAAGGCAAAGAACTCAATACTCGGGGTTACCATCAACACGGTTTTCATGCCCGACTTTAGGCCGTAAGCATTTAACGCATAAGCGATGGCATCACTTTGTTGATGCAAAGCTGCAAAATCAATTTCACGGTAGTTGAGTTGGCCTCGTTGGTTTTTTTGTACGGCAACCGCTAACGCCTTGGGCGTTGTTATTGCGGCGTGTGCGAGGTGGCGACATAAGTTAGCTTGCTTGGACACGTCCAATATCTCTGTCATGTGTCGTTTCCTTTTAAATGAGCCCTAATGAGTCAACGCTTATTAAACTAACTCTTATTGAACTAACGCTTATTGAATTAGCTTGTCTTCACTAGCACTTAAAAAGTCGCTTACCAAGGGAACAACTTCATCACTGGCATCTTCTAAAATGTAGTGACCACAATCATCAAAAGCATGTACTTGCGCTTGTGGAAAACGTTGTTGCCATTCAGCTAAAAAGTGTTTATCAAAAACAAAGTCTTTTAAGCCCCAACAAATTAACATAGGTAACTTGTTAAACTGCGCTAAACTGTCGCTAATGTCAGAGACCAGCTGATAGTTTCTATCACTTGGCTTTAATGGGATATCTTGAATAAATCGTAAGGTAGAAATACGATTCTTCCAGCTATTAAAAGGCGCTACGTAGGCTTGGCGAATCTCTTTTGCCATCGGCTTGCGCTTTACGCCAATAATCGAGGCTATGCCTGAGAAGGCATTAAAACCTCGTACCAGCACAGTGCCGATAAAAGTATTTCGACCCAGCCATAAAGCCAGTGGTAATTTTTTAGCTTTAGGTAAATGAAAAGCGCCGGTGTTTAAAATAACCAGACGTTTGATACGTTCAGGATAGCGCGCAGCATAGCCCATGCCGATCATGCCGCCCCAGTCATGCACAACTAGGGTGATATTTTCTTTTACTTCTAAATGCTCAAGTAAAGCAGCTAAGTCATCTATGCGCTTAGCTAAGGTGTAATCATAACCTTCATCGTCTGGCTTATCAGAGAAACCACAGCCAATATGATCCGGCACTATGCATTGGTGATTTTTACTTAATTCGCTAACTAGATTACGGTAATAAAAAGACCAGCTAGGATTGCCATGCACCATAACAACAGGCGAGCCCTGCCCTTCATTAACATAATGATATTGATGGCCATTGCGATTGATATAGTTACGGGTAAAAGGGAATAGTTCCGTTAACTTACTCTCTGACATATTATCTGACATGTTTACCACTTAAGTCCCAACATCATACAATTTAAGCCACTACCTATGCCTAAAAAGCTGACATTATCACCTTTTTGTAAGAAGCCTTGATCATGAGCCATAGCTGCAGTAACGGGTAAAGAAACGGTACCCATATTACCTAGCAGTTTAAAAGTAGGAAATTCTTTTGCTACTGGGATGTTTAAAGCGGTTAATACTTTCTTTTGATTAGCCACACCAACTTGATGACAAATGACTTTATCTACTTGCTCAATATCCCATTGACGTTGAAGTAAAAAGTGCTCCCAGGTATCTTTAGCCAGCGCAACACCTTCTTTAAGTAAAGTTACTGCATCAGTGCGCATAAATTCACGGAATAATTGCGGGCCTACTTCTTTTAAGCCCCATTGACATAAATTGTTATGCTCGGGTGCCGATAAGTGACTAGCACCTAATAATTGATGATTACGGTCGGTCGCTAGATTGAAACTACCATCGGTAAGTAACACAGCAACAGCACCTGAGCCACCGGTTAAGGTTGCTAAAGATTGGGCATAATTTTGCATGGTTGGCTCGGCAAGCATATCATCAATAGTCACATCAACAATATGACGTGCTGATTCACATGAAACCACCAGACCAGCTTTAATTTGTCCAAGCTCAATGCGGTTAGCAATATCTAAAATCCCTGAAAGTACACCTAAACAGGCATTACTGATATCATAAATTGCCGTATTTTTTAACACTCCAAGTTTTGCTGCGATACGACAAGCGGTTGCGGGCTCATGTTGATCGCGACACACGCCGGTATAAACTACGGCGCCTAAATCAGCGGCAGCAATGCCAGTTTCATGCATTGCTTTTTGCGCGGCAACAATAGCACCATCAGAAAGCATATGATCTTTTGGCCACCAACGGCGCTCTTCAATCCCTGTTAAAGCAGCGAGCTGCCCCATGGGAATACGAAATTTTTGATATAATGGGGTCAAACGAGATTCAAGCTCTGCACTGGTTACCACTTCAGGGGCCAGCTCATACGCTAAGCTATTAATAAAAACGCGGGAATATTTCATTTAGATGGCTGTTGCTTATTTTCTCGGTTAATAATTACACCCTTGTTGACAATTTATTCGATAAATTGCGCTAAAAATGCAAGTTAATTAACCTATGTTAATTATTTATGACTATGGGGCGCCATTTGAGCAAGAATATGGCAAGGATTCAACCAAAAATATGATTTATCGATAATCTCCGCTCAATTTAGCGAAATTAACCGAATTTAAGCACTATTTCCTTATTGTAGTGACTTTACCGGATGAACATAAA
>JALJPA010000242.1 GCA_022969215.1 Colwellia sp.
TCGAAAGAGTCAAACTATGTAAAACAACATTAATGTGAGTGCTCACACAAATTGCATGATAACTAATTGTTAAAGAATCTCACCTTGAAGAAGGTAAGGAGCAAATAATCTCATTCGTTATTTGCTTGGCTTCGTTGCTGTAGCCCCGAAGCAGGATGCGTATAATACGCTTCCGAGTTTTGAAGTCAACGTTTTTTCTTAATTAAAAGTAAAGTATTTTAAAACACTTAAAACGTTACGTTAAGTTAACTGATTCACCTCAAAAGGTAGAAGATAACTTATCAAAACAGTTCTTTGATGATTCAATTTGCGTGAACCCCTTGGAACTGGAGCGCATTATAGAGAGAGTTCATTTTAGTACAAGCCTTTTTTTTCACTTTATGCTTGTTCGCTTATAAATTATGCACAATGAACAAAACCCAACAACGAGTATAACTGTCAACTTTTTTTACACCTAGATGCATAACTACCCAAAAAGCACAAAAACAAGAAATATCGCATAAAAACAATCAGATAAACACACAGTATACAATATACACTCAGTGAAACTGACTAGTGTTGCATTTAAATTAAATAATTATGTAAACAAATTTTACATAGTTCACAAAAGTGCAACCCTGAAAACACTGTAAAGCTATCTTTAAAGTACCAAAAACACTCACTTGTTAACATATATGCAACAAAGGCATTAATATTGCTTATACATTTCACTCGCTATTTTTCATTGAGCGTCTAGCAATGTAAATAATGAAAGTGCAATACATATGTACAGCGAATATATAACAATAAACCGGAGATAAAGATGCATTTTAAGAAATCTATTCTAGGGAGCCTAATTACCTTAGTAATTACTGCAGGTGCTACAAGCACTGTAGTTGCTAACGAAGTTACTGTGGATATCAGTAAATTAAAATTAGTAGGTAATGAAGTAAGTAGTACTAAACAAGCAACTAACTTCATTGTCCAGTTAAAAGGTAATACTGCGATTACTCAAGCTCAAACTATTGGAGAGCTTCTACCTAGCAATCAATTAGTCGCTAATACGGGTAATAATTATAACGCCTACACACCGGCAATGACGGCTTACACCGCAGCGATGGAAAAGAAGCAACAGGAAGTTGCTGGCTCTATCGGCTCAATTGAAATATTGCACTCTTTCAAACATACCTACAACGGATTTACCGCTAAACTTAATGCTGCTCAAAAGCAGCAATTAGAAGCCCACCCTGACGTTATTGGTGTTTGGGAAGACAAATTACAAATAATCACTACTGCAAATACCCCTGAATTCCTTGGTTTAACAGGTCCAGGTGGTCAACACACGATGAACATCAAAGGTGAAGGTGTCATTATCGGTATTATTGATACTGGTATTTGGCCAGAAAACCCAAGCTTTGCTGATGACGGCTCTTACTCTGATCCTTCTGACCTAGGTTGGCAAGGTGCTTGTGATACAGGTACTGATGCTGCATTTACTTGTAACAACAAGCTTATAGGAGCTCGTTATTTTGGTGATAGTTTCAGCTCTGTATACGACATTCAATATGAAAAAGGCGAATTTGACTCTCCACGTGATGCTGATGGTCATGGTAGTCATACTGCGAGTACATCTGGTGGTAATGAAAATGTTGCCGCTGTACTTTCAGGAGTCTCAGCTGGAACAGTAAGTGGTATAGCTCCTCGTGCTCGTATAGCCGCTTACAAGGCTTGTTGGAACAGTGACTATGTTAGTCCGGAAGGCAAGAAAGAACGTGGCTGTTTCTATGGCGATACTATGGCGGCTATAGATGCTGCGGTAACCGATGGCGTAGATATCATTAACTACTCTATTGGCGGAAGCAGAACAGATTTAACTATTCCATCGACCGCTGCCATGCTAAATGCAACAGCTGCAGGGGTATTCGTTTCAGTTTCTGCCGGTAATGATGGCCCAGAGATAGAAACTATTGGTACTCCTGCACCATGGGTAACCACTGTTGCTGCATCTACTTATAATGGTACTTCAACTATTATTGGTAAAGCATTAGATATTACTAGTGGTGCTCTAGCTGGTACTTCACTTATGTCAGTTCCTGCTGCATTTTCACCTGCAGCTGCAAGCCTTTCAGGTGAGCTAGCTCTAGCTGAGCCAATTGAAGCTTGTGACGATGCACCGTTAACTAATGCCGCTGATTTAGCAGGTAAAGTTGCGCTTATCGCACGTGGCTCATGTGCTTTTACTGAAAAATTCATTAATGCACAAAATGCAGGTGCTGTTGGTGTTGTTGTATATACTTATGATGGTACTTCAGCATTTACTATGAGTGGTGAAGATCCAGCAGTCACTATTCCGGGTTCATTAATCTCTTTTACTGACGGACAATCTTTAACCACAAGTGTTCTTGCTGAGAGTACTTCAGTAGTATTTACTGACAATGCAGCTGCAGGCCCTGGTATTGAAAAAGGCAATACCATGGCAATATTCTCATCACGTGGTCCTAACTTAAACACTTACGATATTATCAAACCCGATATTACTGCACCTGGTGTTAAAATATTAGCGGCAACAACACCAGCTCCATTGAATGGTGCACAAGGCGAAAACTTTAAGTATCTTCAAGGTACCTCTATGTCTAGCCCACACATTGCTGGTTTAGCGGCATTATTTAAAGAGTCTAATAGCTCTTGGACTCCAGCTCAAATTAAATCAGCATTGATGACAACTGCTCGTCAAAACTTAACAAAAGAAGATGGTAGCACACCAGCAGACCCATACGACTTTGGTTCAGGTCACGCAGATCCAGTTTCAGCTTTAGACCCTGGTTTATTGTTTGATACTAACCTTGCAGATTACCTAGCATTCCTTTGTGGCCAAGACAAAGAAGCATTCGTTTCTGGTTACGATACTAGCTGTGCTGAGTTAACTGGGAATGGCTTTACTACTGATGCAAGTCAATTAAATCTTCCATCAATCGCTATTGCTGAACTGCTTGAAACTGAAACAATCTTTAGAACTGTTTCTAATGCAACACCAATAGGCTCTTCTTATACTGTAACAGTTGAAGCGCCTGAAGGTTTCGACGTTAGTGTGCAAACATTTGATGCTAATGGCGATGAAACTGAAGCTTCAACACTAGATGTTGCTGGTGAAAATGGAAAAGCTAGCTTTGCTGTTACTGTCAGTGCTACTGACGTTACTGAAACTAATGCTTGGAAATTTGGTGCTATAACTTGGACAGATAATGTAGGTCACTCTGTACGTTTACCTCTAGCCATTAAAGCCGTTGCTGCGGTTAACATTGAAGTTCCGGAACAAGTTTCAGGTCAAATGAAACGTGGTCGTTACCGCTTCCCTGTTAAAATGCTATACACAGGTCAAACTTCAACTGATTACACTGGTTTAGTCGCACCGTTTGGTGCGGCTGGCAATGTCACTGCTGATGCTGATGGTACCTATGCGTTTAACGAAGATGGATTAGGCTTCCACGCCTTTACGGTTCCTGAAGGTACTAAAGTTGCTCGCTTTAGTTTACGTGACGGTTTAGTTGCTGCTGATGGTGCCAACTTAGACATGCACATGTACCATTGTGTTAAGTGGAGCTGTAATGCAGTTACAACGGCAACAGAGACTGATTCAAACGAAGATATTATTTTAACTAACCCTCTTGCTGCTGATAATGGCGCAGTAGGTGATGTATATATTATTTTTGTTCACGGTCAAAACTTAAATGGTGCCGCAGATACTGACTACACCATGCTGGGTTGGATTGCTGATAAAGCTGAGCGTTCAACACGTATAATGTCTAGCCGTACCGCTATAAAAGATCGTTATAACTACACGACTGTATCGTCACGTGGCTTAACACCCGGTACGATTTATATGGGCGCAATAACTTACTATAACGCTGATGGAGTAGCTGAAGGTACTACGGTACTTGAACTAGGTAACTAGTCGTATCTTTGCTTTCATAACGCCTATTCTGAGGCGATAACTAGAAAGTATCTACTCAAATAAAAAGCCCTGTTAAGGTAACTTAACAGGGCTTTTTTATTTTAAAGTTTCAAAGGGAGTATGTGATATCGAGAACAACTAAATATTTTATGAATACACATGAAAAACCACTTTCAACACGCTTTAAACAAAGCCTGGAGGGCTTTAACTTAAGTCATTTAACAGTAGGGATGTAGCGTCATATTCAATAACTCAAGATAGCAATAACAATGTTACACCAAGATATCAACCATTTAATTCCCCTATAAACAAACGTTATAACGGCACAAACCCTTTTTCATACGAACAGCACATAACTGCCTTCACCAATAAACCAATGATATGATAACAAAACTCATTGATTACGCTTATGGCTTGTGGCTTGTGGCTTGTGGCTTGTCAGCAGAGAATAAAAAAGGCTTTACCGAAGTAAAGCCTTTTTATACATTAAACGCCGTTAAAGCGCATTAATAAAAGTAATAGATTAGAGTGTTTTGCGGCGAACAACTAAGCCCGCAACTGCAGTTAAAAACAATACTAAGGTAGCTGGTGTTGGCACAACAGTAACTTCACCAAAAGAAAAGCTAGATATGTAAGCAACTAGTGGTGGGTTTTGAGCACCGAGCTGATTAACTGTTATACCGTAACTATCTACAGTTCCATCAACATCAATAAACGTAGCTCCACCCCATTGATAAAGACCAAATACATCAACTAAATCAAAAGCAATATTAAAAATCCCCGCATAAATATCATTTAGATCAAACTCAGCAATAAATTGCTCGCCAAACTCATTATCAATAGCATCAGGGGCTAACATATCAAAGCCTAGAATATTGAACTCTTCCCACTTAAAAGCACCACCGAAGTCATCTAGGTCATCTATATTAATTGAGATTGAACCTATATTGGCACCATCACCATCAATAATATCTTGATTAATTAACGTAGCATTAGCTGCACCGGCAAAACTAAAAGCTAAAGATAACGACAACAAAGCGCGTAAAACTAATTTATTTAACATGTAACTTCCTATTTATAATATGGCTATTTTATTTTTATAGTATTAATAACGGCGAGGCTTATAAGCGTTCAATTGCTAAAGTAAGTGACTACCGACATTACATACCAGTAAAGCAATTATCGCGCCTAAATAATATTAACCATAAATTACAAGGCGATACCTATAAAATAACACCTATTTAACCAACCATTAACACTGCGACATTTAAGTGTAAAAAAACCCGACACTCTGGTCGAAAAGCTCAATAAAAGTAACTATTTGTTATTATATTAATAATTTGCTAGCTTATGGTCACAAAAACGAAGCTATACTTACGCTTACTTAGCTCGAAATAATAGCTGTGGTATCCGTTGTACTATTACCTATAAGTTACAGAATAAGGTTTGACTATGAGCATTAAACAACTATCTTTTACCAAAATCTTCCTAGCGGCAACGCTAATAACCTCATCAGTCATCAACATTGTTAATGCAAAAAATATCGCTATTTATCGTTGGGTAGATAATAAAAATATCGTTCATTTTAGTCAAAGCCTACCGCAAGGGCATGATTATACAGAGCTAAGCACTGTTTCTTCATTTAAAGCGTTATCAAAAGCTGAAAGACAAGCACTTGCCGAAGAAGATAAAGCGACACAAATTGTTGAAGCACAGGTTCAAAGGCAAGATATTATCGCCGCTCAAAATAAGAAAACGTTTGAGAAGAACTGTAAAGCTGCTCGACTTAATATAAAAATGTTAAATTCGTTAGATGATATACATATAAGTGAAGAAAAAAGTGATGGTAGTATTGGTAGTCGCCCATTAACAACAGCAGAAAAAGAAGAGAAACTGACTTTAAGTAAAAAACATGAAGGCCTTTACTGTAGTAAGTAGTTAGATTAAATCTACTTAGCCCTACTTACCAAAAAGTAGGGCTAATAACTAAAATAAGCGTTATAACAACTTGTTTAATTGAAAAGTCACCCGCAAAGTTACCTTATAGATTATTTGCAGCTAAAGGTTAAGTTCTCCTCAACGACTGTCACTAAAATAGTACTGCCTTTAGCAAACTCGTTACTGAGTATTTTTTGTGCCAGTGGGTTTTCAACCTCTTGCCGAATAGCCCTTTTTAAAGGTCTTGCGCCAAAAATCGGATCGAAGCCCGCAGCAGAGATTAGCGAAATGGCTTGGTCAGTGATTTCTAAATTGAGATCTTGTGCCGCTAATCGCTGTGCCAAAGCTTGAATTTGTATTTTAGCAATTTGCTTAATTTGTCCAGCTAACAGCGGATGGAAAACAACAGACTCATCAATACGATTAATAAACTCAGGCTTAAAGTATTGTCCTAAAATATTCATTACTTCTGTTTTCATTTGCTGATATTGACTATCTCCAGCAAACTCTTGAATGATTTCAGAGCCAATATTTGAGGTCATAATAATAACAGTATTTTTGAAATCAACGGTACGACCTTGGCCATCCGTTAATCGGCCATCATCGAGTACTTGTAATAAAATATTAAAAACATCGGGATGGGCTTTCTCAATTTCATCAAGCAAAATAACAGAATAAGGTTTTCTGCGTACCGCTTCAGTTAAATAACCGCCCTCTTCGTAACCAACATAGCCTGGTGGCGCACCAACTAAACGTGCGACAGAATGTTTTTCCATAAACTCAGACATATCAACACGAATCAAAGCATCTTGAGAATCAAATAAGAACTCGGCTAGCGCTTTGGTTAACTCAGTTTTTCCGACCC
>JALJPA010000243.1 GCA_022969215.1 Colwellia sp.
TTGCTGTCTTTTACCCTGATGGCGCCAAGTTATTACTTTTTAGGTTATGCCAAAGATTTAGCCAGCTTTATGAGCATATTTATGTTGATAGCACTGGGAGCTGGGATATTCAAACCGGTAGTAACCGCAACCATTAGCCGCACCACCGATGATACTAACCGAGGCTTAGGCTTTGGTATTTTCTATATGATGGTTAATATTGGTGGTTTTTTAGGGCCAGTAATCGCGCCTATTATTCAAAAGAATTATGGTTGGCAATGGGTATTCATCTTTGCTTGTATTTGGATTTCTGTAAACTTTATTCCGGCGTTATTTTTCTATAAAGAACCTGAACGTCATGGTAAAAATAAAACACTCACGCAAGTATTCCATGAAATGCAGCAAGTACTGGGTAATTTTCGTCTGGCCTTATTAGTTGTACCCTTGTTAGTTTTGTTAGTGGCTTTTTATGCAGGTTTTATTGGTGCGCAGAGTACATTGGTAAGTCTGGCCGTTTTGGTGATAAGCGCGGTTGTTTGGGATGTTTTGGTTGCTAAGTACTCAGATAAATACAGCCTTGATAACGATTCGCTCACATCAGGCCAAGAACCACAAGCTCAGTTAGTACCAACAACCTTACCCTGGTATCTACAAAAAATGCGCATAGGTAATAAACCGTTTATGATTTATTTGCTTATTTTGACAGGCTTTTGGACTGTCTATATGCAAATTTTTGTCACCCTACCTGTTTATATTCGCGATTTTGTTGATACCTCAGATTTGGTTTCACTACTACATAGCGTTAGTCCTTGGTTACACGATATTTTGACCACAGTTAACCTTGATACATTATCGGGTGAAATTACCCGCTTAGCTAGCAACTTTAAAGACGTCGATATTGGCCAAACGCCAGCGGCTTTACAAGAAGTAGTACGCACACTATCGTCACTGGATGTCCGTATACCTGAACATGAAATCATTCATAGCTTTGCTCAATTTAACCAACTAAATCAGCTAACAGACTCAAGTGCACAAACTCTGAGTAAAGAGGTTGCTCAGCAGTGGTCGACGCAATATCGTCAAATGAACCCTGCAACTATTTTGAGTATTGATTTCTTAATGATCATTATTTTTCAAATTAGTATCAGTCGCTTTATTGATAAGTTTAAAGCCTTGCCTGCTTTAATTGTCGGCACCGCTATTTTATCGCTGTCTATGTTGATGCAAGGTTTTGCCCATGGCATGATTTTGGGTGGTTTGTTAGTAAGTTGCGCGGTAGTAGTTTTTGCTGTTGGCGAGATGATTTCAGCGCCGAAAAGCCAAGAGTATGTGGCAAGTTTTGCTCCCAAAGATAAAGCCGCCATGTTTATGGGTTACTACTTTGTTTCTATGGCATTAGGTAACTTATTTGCCGGTTTATTATCTGGTTGGCTATATGGTTATTTTGCTACCCAGTTATCACGTCCTGAATTGATGTGGGCCATTATTGCCTGCTTAGGTTTTGTCACTTGTATTGGCTTTTATTTATTCAATAAGCACTTTATCAAAGATATTAAAAAGCAGCAGTTAGCACAAAAAGAGCAGTCAGCAGAACCCTCAACTGAACTATCAACTGAAAAATCAGCAAAGCCTTCAGCAACGGTAGCATAAGCAATTAACTATAAGAGGCTGTTGATTGCTACAGAGCAACAGCCTAAGCCTAAAGAAAAGTAGGATTAGTAATTAGTAAATGAAAGAGAAAGTAATGAGTAATATCTATGAGTCATACCTATGAGTAAAAATATAGCGCAAGCCGCTGAAAAATTTGAGCAGTGGCAACCTAATAACAGTCAAGAAAGTTTTTTAACTATTAATACCCTTGAGTGTCATACCGGCGGGGAGCCATTACGCATCATCACTAGCGGTTTTCCTGCCCTTGAAGGCGATACTATCTTAGCTAAAGTAGAAGAATGTAAGAATAACTATGATGATTTACGTCGAGCGTTAATGTTTGAACCACGTGGTCATGCAGATATGTACGGCGCTATTATTACCGATGCTGAGCGAGATGATAGTCACTTTGGCGCAATCTTTATTCATAATGAAGGTTATAGCACCATGTGTGGTCATGCGGTAATTGCCTTAACAAAAACTGCTGTAGAGTCAGGTGTGGTTGCCAGAACAGGTGATGTGACTAAGGTTGTTATTGATGTACCTTGTGGTCAAATACATGCCTTGGCTTACAGCCAGAACGATGTGGTGACCAAAGTAAGCTTTCAATGTGTACCTTCGTTTGTTTATGCCAAAGAACAGAATATTCATGTTGAGGGCATAGGCCTTGTCCACTTTGATATTGCCTACGGCGGCGCTTTTTATGCTTATGTGCAGGCATCTACTCTCGGCTTGTCGTTGGTGCCTGAGCAACAAGAAAAGCTTATTGATTATGGCCGTAAAATTAAACAAGCCATTATGGATTCGTCCGCAGCAGAGCTGACTATTACTCATCCGACAACCCCAGAATTAAGTTTTTTATATGGGGTGATTTTTATTGATGACTCGCCTAACCAGGGGGTGCACTCTCGTAATGTTTGTATCTTTGCTGATGGCGAATTAGACAGAAGTCCTACAGGTAGTGGTGTTAGTGGTCGCATAGCCTTACATCATGCGAAAGGACAGGTCGCATTAAACCGAGCGATTACCATTGAAAGTATTTTAGCCAGTCCCTTTAGTGTGCAAGCAATTGAGACACTCTCCTTTGCCGGCTTTGATGCCGTGATCCCCGAAGTAACTGGCGATGCCTATGTTTGTGGCAAAGGCCAGTGGCTTATTAACAGTGAAGACCCATTGAAGTATGGATTTTTATTGAGATAACCGACAGTTAACAAGCGATTTTTAACGTAGCATAAATATAAAAATTCAAGCCGAATTTTTAAGGAGTATTATGAACTTAGCAACATTACGAGATAAAGTACTGAACAAGCCTTACAGTGCCATGCTGATCTTTAGTGATATTAATATCAGCTATCTTTCTACCTTTACAGGCCATGCGGCAACAATTTTATTAACCAGTAAGGGTAACTATTTACTAACCGATTACCGTTATTTTGAGCAAGCTAAAGAGCAAGCAAGTCACTTTAAGGTTATTTGCCGCGATAGAGCTAATCAAAGTTTAGCTTCATTAATTGAAGACCTGCTATTTCAAGATGACAGTCAGTGTCTCTCTTTTGAAAGTGAGCACATTAGCGTAATGCAATGGCAACAAATTCATCAACAAGTCAGTCAATTAACTAAACTTGGGCAAATCATGCCAGTAACAGGTGCGGTTGAAGCGCTACGATTTATCAAATCAGCAAGTGAAATAGCCTCAATGGAACAAGCTGCAAAAATTGGTGATACGGCGCTATCGACCATGCTTAACTCAGTTAAAGCAGGTGTTACTGAGCGAGAGCTAGCCATTGAACTCGATTATCAAATGGCGCTACTTGGCTCTGAGCAGGTGTCTTTTGCTACCATTTTATTATTTGGCGAGCGCAGCGCTTTGCCCCATGGTATTCCCGGTGATAGGCAATTAAAACTTGGCGATCTTATCTTAATTGATTTTGGCGCTGTGGTTAATGGCTATCGCTCTGATATGACCCGTACCTTTGTTTTTGGTGAGGCAAGTGCAGAGCAAAAGCATATCTATCAACTAGTACAGTCAGCACAGCAAGCGGCAATTGATGCGGTGGTGGAAGGGGTATTAGGCAGTCACCTTTATCAGCAATCGGCTAAAATATTGTCTCATAGCGAATATAAAGAATACGCGGGAGAGGGCTTAGGGCATGGTGTTGGCTTAGTTTTACATGAGCAACCTTTTATTGGTCCAGATTGTCACACCCCAATTGAAAAAGGCTGCGTTTTTACTATAGAGCCTGGCATTTATATTCCTGGCTGGGGTGGTGTGCGTATTGAAGATGACGTGGTGTTAACTGACGATGGTTTAAAAATACTGACCAAGTCACCTAAAGGTTTGATTGAACTTTAGGTTAGTTAGCTGAATTAGCGCTTAGGAGGCTAGTTTTAAAACTGCCTCAAAGCCCTATTTTAATCCTTAAGAGTTTAAGTATTTAAGAGATCAAGTATTTAAAATTAACCGTAAAATGAGATCACTATGAAAATTATTAGCGCCGATCAAGTTCACCAACACCTTAACTTTGACGAGTTAATTCCATTACTAAAAAATAGTTTTAGTCGCCCATTTAGTATGCCGCAACGTCAGGTTCACTCACTTGTTCCAGAGCAAAGTGATAATCATGATGCTTTTGCCTTATTACCTTCATGGAATGAAGACGTGATTGGCAATAAAATGTTCACTTATTTCCCGGACAATGCTGCTAAGCACGACCTGCCAGGATTATTTTCTAAAATCATGTTGTTTAAACGCCAAACCGGTGAGCCACTAGCGCTAGTTGATGGTACCAGTGTTACTTATTGGCGAACCGCGGCTATTTCAGCCTTAGCCAGTCAGTTACTTTCTAGAGAAAACAGCCAACATTTAATGTTGTTTGGTACCGGTAATTTAGCTAAGTATTTAGTAAAAGCACATTTAACGGTACGAGATATTAAAAACGTGACTCTATGGGGGCGTAATAGTGCAAAAGTGAATGACTTGATTAGCGAATTTACCTCGTTGTATCCCGCAGTTACTTTTAAAGCCAGTGTTGATGTCAATGTTGAGGTGGCCAATGCTGATATTATTTGCTGTGCCACAGGCGCTAAAACACCATTGTTTGACGGTAACCTTGTTAGTGCTGGTTGTCATATCGATTGTTTAGGTAATCATATGAAAGATGCCCGAGAGTGCGATACCACAACGGTAACACGCGCTAGAGTATTTGTTGATAGCTTAACCAATACCTTAAACGAAGCTGGTGAATTACTGATGCCTATTGCCGAAGGTGCTTTTAACAAAGACGATATTGTTGGCGAGTTAGCTGATATGTGTAAAACACCATCATTACTACGCCAGTCAAATAATGAAATAACGTTATTTAAGTCGGTAGGCACGGCAATTAGTGACTTAGTTGCCGCACATTGCGTGGTAGAAAAGTTAGCCGACTAGTTTACAAATATTTTTTTCAATAAAATCAGACTGTTTGGTCAGCTTTGCTAGTCAAATTCCAACGTTAGTGATAATAAATAAAAAAGGCGCTACCTTAATTTGAGGTAGCGCCTTTTTATGCTGTTCGCAATTAACTTATGCGAATGAATATGATCTGTAAAATTATAACTTATCATAAAGAGGCCATTATAGTTTACTGAAGTTATAGGATTGCTACTCTATAAAGTAATGCTTGTATAACTAATGGTACAAATCAAATTTATAAAACCAATCGGAATAACCCATTGTGGTTTATAAGTAAGTAGCAATGACTGCAGTAAAGCGGCTATTGTTAATAGTCCAAACCACAGTACTAAACCTAAGCCAAGCTCTTGCGCAACAATACAAAGGTACCGCTCAACACTGTCATTAATGTTTTTTATTATTCATTGATACCTCTTACTGATTATTATTTTAGCACTGTGTAAGACGCTCTCTTGAGAGTTAATCTCAAAAGAGCGCTTCACCTTACCTATTCTTCATAGCCAAAAGGATTATCAATAGAGTGAGCTGGTTCACTGAACCATTTTGGTCCAGATTCAGTCATGTAGAAATGATCTTCTAAACGCACACCAAATTCGCCATAAAGGCACAACATAGGTTCGTTAGAAAAGCACATGCCGGCAGCTAATGGCGTTTTATCGCCTCTAACTAAATAAGGCCACTCATGAATGTCTAATCCTACGCCATGACCAGTACGGTGTGGTAGTCCTGGTACTTGATAATCAGGACCATAACCTTGAGTTTCAAGGTAGCCGCGCGCCGCGATGTCTACCGACTCACAAGGCAAAGAAATCTTGGCCGCTGCAAAGCCTTGCTCTTGCGCAGTTTTTTCATGTAGCCATACTGTGCGTTGCTTTTCACTGGCTTCACCAAAGACATAACTACGGGTTATATCTGAGTTATATCCTTGCACTAAACAACCCGTATCGATTAACACCATATCGTTTGTATCTAGGGTCTTTGGCACTTTTACCCCATGTGGGTAGGCGGTATCTTGACCAAATAATACGATACAAAAAGAGGAGCCTTTTGCTGCTCCCAATTTGATATGGGCTTGATTGATAAAAGCAGTTACCTCAGCAGTGCTGATACCCACGGTTAATATTTTGGCTACGGCGCGATGTACAACCATAGTCATGTCTTTAGCACGCTGTAATAAAGCGATTTCACTGGCTGATTTGATCATTCTACAACCAGCGGTAATACCCTTGCTACTGGTGAAGTCTAACGACAGGTTTTGTGCTTTGGCAGCATTAATCATACCGTCAACGGCGAAAAAGGCGGTAGATTCATCAATGGCAAAGGTGCCTTGAGTAATACTCATCTTTTTCAAGGTATTAATAACTAAGTCATAAGGTGATTCATGTTCGTGCCAGCTAGCAACCTCAGCTTCAATCTGCATAAAACCAGACAGTGTGCTTACTTCGAACCAGGGAGCTATATAAACTAACTCACCTTCCGCCGGTAATAGTGCGCCAACTAAGCGTTCAGAGGCATACCAAGCTGTACCGGTAAAGTAGGTTAAGTTAGTGACCGCATTTATATATAAAGCACTAATGTTTTGTGCACGCATTAGCTGTTGTGCTTTTGTAATACGCTGTTTATATTCACCTAATAA
>JALJPA010000244.1 GCA_022969215.1 Colwellia sp.
TTATGGGCTCTTGTACCGCAGGTGGCGCTTATGTGCCAGCCATGGCTGATGAATCAATTATTGTTAAAGAGCAAGGCACTATCTTTTTAGCTGGACCCCCTTTAGTTAAAGCGGCTACGGGTGAAGTGGTTAGCGCTGAAGAATTAGGTGGCGCTGATGTTCATTGTCGTACTTCTGGGGTAACCGATCATTACGCACAAAATGATCATCATGCCCTTGATATTGCTCGCGCTGCGGTTAAAAACTTAAACCGAGTTAAACCGGTAAATCTTAATATACAATCTTTAGATAAAGTAGCAGAGCCGACTTACCAAGCGGATGAAATCTACGGCATCATTCCTAAAGATACGCGTCAGCCATATGACGTACGCGAAGTTATTGCCCGTATCGTTGATGGTAGTAATTTTGATGAGTTTAAAGCGCTTTATGGTAATACCTTAGTCTGTGGTTTTGCCAATATATTTGGCTACCCGGTAGGTATCGTCGCGAACAATGGGGTGTTATTCGGTGAGTCTGCCGAAAAAGGAGCACATTTTATTCAACTCTGCGCCCAACGTAAAATTCCACTGGTATTTTTACAAAACATTACCGGCTTTATGGTCGGTAAACAGTATGAGGCTGGCGGCATTGCCAAACATGGCGCTAAAATGGTTACTGCAGTTGCCACCGCACAAGTGCCTAAATTTACTATCTTAATTGGCGGCAGCTTTGGCGCCGGCAATTATGGCATGTGTGGCCGAGCCTATGATCCACGTTTCTTATTTATGTGGCCAAACGCGAGAATATCGGTAATGGGCGGCGAGCAAGCTGCTGGCGTAATGGCGCAAGTTACTCGTGATAAAAAAGCCAAGCTAGGTGAAAGCTGGAGCGAAGCAGAAGAGCAAGCATTCAAACAACCTATTATTGAAGACTACGAACACCAAGGTCACCCTTATTATGCTTCGGCGCGTTTATGGGACGACGGTATTATCGATCCCGCTGATACTCGTCAAGTTTTAGGTCTAGCAATATCAGCGTCACTCAATAAAACCATTGAAGACACCAAGTTTGGTATTTTCAGAATGTAACCTGCCCGCACTTGTAGTGAATAAGGGTAAATAATACATAGGAAATAGCTAAAGGAAAAAAGTATGTCGATTGACACATCCGACTCAAATAAGTCAAAAAATTTAAGTCACTCAAGCATGGTGCTTTATACAGTAAGCGACAATGGCGTAGCTACCGTTACTTTTAATAATGCTGCCAAGCATAATGCTTTTGATGACACTATTATCAAAACCTTAACCGATATTTTTAATGATATTACTAAGCGTGACGATATTAAAGTGATGGTGCTAGCCGCTAACGGAAAAAGCTTTAGTGCTGGCGCCGATTTAGGCTGGATGAAGCGCATGGCCGGTTATTCTTATGAAGATAACCTAAAAGACGCTCATAAATTAGCAGAGATGCTCAAGGTCTTGAACTTTCTTCCACAAGCGACCATAGCTAAAGTCCAAGGGGCTGCATTTGGCGGTGCCGTTGGTCTAGCAAGCTGTTGTGACATAGTTATCGCCAGTGACAAAGCCAGTTTTTGTCTGAGTGAAGTTAAATTAGGGCTTATCCCTGCAACCATCAGTCCTTATGTAGTTAATGCCATTGGCTTAAAAGCCTCACGACGTTATTTTCAAACTGCTGAGCGATTCTTTGCCGCTAAAGCCATGCAAATTGGTTTAGTTGATGAAGTTGTCGACGCCGAAGAGTTAACGCCAGCGGTTGAGAAAATGATAAACACCCTGCTTAGCAATAGCCCTCAAGCAATGCGTCAAGCTAAACAGCTTGCTTTTGATGTTGCTTATCAGAAAATTGATGAACATCTACTCAGTGATACCAGCGCACGCATTGCCAGTATTAGAGTATCAAACGAAGGCCAAGAAGGCCTGAGCGCTTTTTTTGAAAAGCGTAGCCCTGCTTGGCAACAAAGTACCAATACAGGCAATCACCTAACTAGCAACCACCTAGCTAGCAGCCAATGTAACGACAGCGAAGGATAAACAAATGTTTAGTAAAATATTAATTGCTAACCGTGGTGAAATTGCTTGCCGCATAATAAAAACAGCCAAAAAAATGGGCATATTAACGGTCGCCGTTTATTCTGACGCTGATAAAGATGCCTTACACGTACATATGGCAGACGAAGCCGTTTACCTTGGTGCTTCACCTTCTCGTGAAAGTTACCTTGTAATAGAAAAAGTCATTGCAGCAGCCAAGAAAACTGGCGCGCAAGCGATTCATCCTGGCTATGGTTTTTTATCAGAAAACGCGGATTTTTGTCGAGCCTGTCAGCAAGAAAACATTACTTTTATTGGTCCTCCTGTAGCCGCTATTGAAGCTATGGGTTCAAAGTCTGCCGCCAAAAACATCATGGCAGAAGCAAACGTACCTTTGGTGCCAGGCTACCATGGTGATGATCAAAATGAACAAACCTTAAAACAAGCCGCCGATGACATGGGTTATCCTGTTCTGCTAAAAGCCACAGCGGGGGGCGGCGGTAAAGGTATGCGCCAAGTATGGAATGAAGCAGAGTTTTCCGAAGGTTTTGCTGCCGCCAAACGTGAAGCAATGTCTTCTTTTGGTGACGATACCATGTTGGTTGAGAAATATTTAACCCAGCCTCGCCATGTTGAAATTCAAGTATTTTGCGACAACCACCAAAATGCGGTGTATTTATTTGAGCGTGATTGCTCAGTACAACGCCGTCACCAAAAAGTCATCGAAGAAGCACCAGCATTTAGTATGAGTGAGTTTTTGCGCAGTAAAATGGGTGAAACGGCGATAAAGTCAGCGCAAGCCATTGGCTATCAAGGCGCGGGCACGGTTGAGTTTTTACTTGACGTTGATGGTTCATTTTATTTTATGGAAATGAATACCCGCTTGCAAGTGGAACACCCGGTCACTGAAATGATTTCCGGACAAGACTTAGTTGAGTGGCAATTACGGGTTGCCGCTGGTGAAAAACTGCCTAAGACACAAGAAGAATTGACGATAAACGGTCATGCCTTTGAAGCAAGAATTTATGCAGAAGACCCAAGCAATGATTTTTTACCCGCTACTGGCCAATTAAACTTATTAAAAACGCCACTAGAAAGTAAACATGTGCGTATCGATACCGGTGTTCGTCAAGGTGATGAAGTCAGTGTTTTTTATGATCCCATGATAGCAAAACTCATCGTTTGGGATGAAAATAGAGAAAAAGCCTTACAACGTTTAGCCAAAGCCTTACGCGAATATCGTATTGATGGTGTTACCACTAACATTGAATTTTTATATAACTTGGCCACCACTGATGCTTTTAAAAATGCCGATATAGACACAAGCTTTATTGAAAAAAATCACCAAGCTATTTTTCATCAAGCCGATGAAAAGCAACATGATGAGTTATTAACGAAGCAATTACCTACTGCCGCCTTATACCTTGTGCTTGCGCTAACCAATAAAAACAAAGAACAAGCAGCATTGAGTAATGACCGCCACTCACCTTGGCATATGACTAATGCATGGCGTTTAAATGAACCACATAATCACTCATTAACCCTTGCATATAATGATATTGACTATGCAATTACCATTGAACAGAAGCGTCAAGCCAGTGCTATTTATTACCAAATAACGATAAGCGGTGCCGGGACGACCAGCCATACGGTTGATTGCCAGGGCGAAATTGAAGGTGAAAATATAACGGTAACTATAGATGGTCATCGTAGCCAAAGTATTGTTGCTCATCACGAGAACAGCATAAGTCTTTATCAAGAGCATGGCGTATTTAGCTTTAGCCAAATCCTGCCAGATCATGGCGAAAATCAAGATGATGATAATCATGGCGGTTTAACTGCACCTATGAATGGCACTATGGTAAGTGTACTGGTAACGCCAGGTGAGCACGTTAGCAAAGATCAGCCATTGGTTATTATGGAAGCAATGAAAATGGAGCACACCATTAAAGCGCCAAGTGATGGTGTCGTAAATGAAGTGTTTTTCAGTGCCGGTGATATGGTTAATGGTGGTGCTGAATTACTCGATTTTTCAACACTCGTTACCAGCAAAAGTGAAGAGGCTTAGCAATGAGTAATCTAAACAGTCAATTACCACAAAAATTACCTAAGCAAGTTAGGATTGTTGAAGTTGGTCCCCGAGATGGTTTGCAAAATGAAGCTCTCATTAATGGCAAGGCTATTAGCGCTGCCGATAAAGTGGCACTCATTGAACAATTAGCGGATGCTGGCGTTAGTTATATAGAAAGTGGCAGTTTTGTTTCACCTAAATGGGTGCCACAAATGGCAACCTCTGCGGAAGTATTTACCACAATAAAGCGCAATGAAAAAGTCACTTATGCAGCTTTAACGCCAAACATGAGGGGCTATGAAGCGGCGATTGCCGTTAATGCCGATGAAGTTGCCATTTTTGCTGCCGCCTCAGAAAGCTTTAGTCAAAAGAATATCAATTGCTCTATAGCAGAAAGTATTGAGCGCTTTGCCCCTATAATTGCTGATGCTAAAAAGCGTAATATCAAAGTCCGTGGCTATGTTTCTTGTGTTGTTGGCTGCCCTTATGAAGGTGATATTTCTCCTGAGCAAGTAGCCATGGTGGCAGAAAAATTACTGGCTATGGGCTGTTATGAAATATCGCTTGGCGACACCATAGGTGTTGGTACACCTGCCACCGTAACTAATATGTTACAGGCAGTGATTGCCCGCGTACCCGCAGCTCAGCTAGCGGTTCATTTTCATGATACCTATGGCCAAGCGTTAACTAATATTTACGCCGCATTAGGCCTAGGGGTTTCAGTTATCGATAGTGCTATTGCAGGTTTAGGCGGCTGTCCTTATGCTAAAGGTGCCTCAGGTAACGTAGCCACAGAAGATGTAGTTTATTTACTTAACGGTCTGGGCATATCAACGGGTATAGATTTCGATAAGTTGCTACAAGCCGGTTGGTTTATCAGTAATAAGTTAGGCAAACCACCAATCTCCAAGGTATCAAGCGCTTACCTTGCACAGCAGCAATCATAATCGATCATTCATAAACGATAATTGATAAATGACACAAATTATATAGCAGGAGAAAGAAATGGCAGGATTTGACAAAGTAGTAACAAGCTATGCAGAAGCCATGGCAGGACTTACCGATAACATGACTGTAATTGCCGGTGGCTTTGGTTTATGTGGTATTGCTGAGAATTTAATTAGCGAGATAAAGCGCAAAGGCACTAAGGGGCTAACGTTAGTTTCAAATAACTGTGGTGTTGATGATTTTGGTTTAGGTGTGTTGTTACCAAACCGTCAAATTAAAAAAATAATTGCCTCATATGTCGGTGAAAATGCCGAGTTTGAACGTCAAATGATGGCGGGCGAGTTAGAGGTAGAATTAACCCCGCAAGGTACACTAGCAGAAAAAATGCGTGCTGGCGGCGCAGGTATTCCTGCATTCTTCACCGCGACCGGTGTTGGTACACCTGTAGCAGATGGCAAAGAAGTACGTAGCTTTAATGGCCGTGATTATATTTTAGAAGAAGCTATTGTTGGTGACTTTGCCATTATCAAAGCGTGGAAAGCAGATAGATACGGTAACTTAGTTTTTAGGAAAACAGCACGTAACTTTAACCCTTTAGCCGCTACAGCCGGTAAAATCACCGTCGTTGAAGTAGAAGAAATTGTTGAAGTGGGTGAATTAGACCCAGATCAAATTCATACACCGGGCATTTATGTTAATCGGGTAATTCAAGGGTCTTTCGAAAAACGTATTGAACAACGTACCACACGTCCAGCAGATCCACTGATAGCAAAAGGAGCATAACCATGGCTTTATCAAGAGAACAAATCGCCCAGCGTGTTGCCCAAGAGCTAAAGGATGGTTATTACGTAAACTTAGGCATAGGTATTCCGACCTTAGTGGCCAATTATATCCCACAAGATATTGAAGTGATGTTGCAATCGGAAAATGGCTTACTGGGCATGGGACAGTTTCCAACAGAAGATGAAATTGATGCCGATCTTATCAATGCTGGCAAACAAACCGTCACTATGGCAGCAGGAGCTTCTATTTTTGACTCAGCAGAATCTTTTGCCATGATTCGTGGTGGTCATGTCGATTTAACGGTTCTGGGCGCATTTGAAGTGGATGTTAATGGCAATATCGCTTCCTACATGATCCCAGGAAAATTAATCAAAGGCATGGGCGGTGCCATGGATTTAGTTGCGGGAGCCGATAATATCATTGTCACTATGACCCATGCTTCTAAACACGGCGTATCAAAGTTACTTAATAACTGTACTCTGCCGCTAACAGGTAAAGGCTGCATTAAAAAAGTATTAACTGATTTAGCTTTTATTGAAATTAGGGATGGTAAGTTTCATTTACTTGAACGGGCACCAGATGTTACAGTAGAAGAAATAATAAAGTAAACAGATGTTGAAGTTTTTTTTAGCGGTGAAATTATAATTCCGTACAACTTTGTAACCAAATAATTATAACCAGTTTGTACTATTAGAAGCATGGAATTAATTTTCAGTTAAAAAAATAAAGGTAATAGTTATCAAGCTATTGCCTTTTTTATTGTCTACTGTACATAGCATAAAGTCTTAGCTGCCTAGCAGTAATAGTCACTAAAAACCAGCCATTCAGTCCATTTAACTTGCACTTTGGTTACAATTACGTGATACTTA
>JALJPA010000245.1 GCA_022969215.1 Colwellia sp.
AAGCTTGATTTAGAAGTGATAGATTTTGACTTAAGAAATCTCTTTGGCGAGTTTAGTGAATCGCTCGCTTTAAAAAGCCAAGAAAAAAACATTGAGATTATTTTAGATAATAGAGGAATACAACAAAGTCATGTCAAAGGCGATCCTGGTCGTCTCAGACAAATCCTTAATAACCTAACCGGTAATGCTATTAAATTTACCGAGCAAGGTGAAATAGTCATATCGGCAAAATTAGTCGAAGAGAAGGCTGTTAATGACAATGAAGAAAGTCGGCTAACTCTGCATTGTAGTATTCGTGATACCGGCATAGGAATACCGGCCGATAAGATTGCCAATTTATTTCAATCCTTCACTCAAGTTGATGCATCAACAACCAGAAAGTACGGAGGCACAGGCTTAGGTCTAGCCATTTGTAAACAACTCTGCCAACTAATGCAAGGTGATATCAAAGTATCCAGTACTTTAGGACAAGGCTCTAACTTTTCATTTACGGTAAGTTTAGCAAAAAGTGAACAAGCCAAAATTGTGCTACCTGATGTTGATATCAATAACGTGCCCATATTAATCGTTGATGATAATGCTACTAATCGATTTGTATTAAAAACACAATTAGAGCATTGGGGAGCAATTGTTTATGAAGCCGAAAGTGGCTTAGCCGCGTTAGCTTTACTTGAAAGTAATGCTAAAAATCAAGAGCAAGCAAATATAAAAATGGCCTTTTTTGATATGTATATGCCCCATATGGATGGTGCGTCATTGGCTAAAAATGTAAAAGACAACTCTAATTTAAAAGAGATAAAGCTGGTAATGATGACTTCTATGGCCGCTCGCGGTGATGCAAACTACTTCAGAGATCTTGGCTTTTCTGCTTATTTCCCAAAACCGGCCATAACAAAAGACTTATTTAAAACCTTAACCTTGTGTTTATCACAAAGTGCAAGTTCATCACAAAAACTACCACTTATCACTCGCCACTACTTAAAAGATGTTGAACCTGCCGAGCAAGCTAACGATCATATCAGTTTAAGTCAGTGTCGATTATTATTGGTAGAAGATAACCGTATAAACCAAGAAGTCGCTCGTCATATTTTAGCTGAATTTGGTATAGTGCCAGACGTTGCCGTTAATGGTTTAGAGGCATTAACTTTTCTTAAATCAACGAAAGGTAAATTAGCAAACGGTCAATCAATAAAGGGGCAAGCAACTCAAGGTAAGGCGCCATATGATATTATTTTAATGGACTGTCAAATGCCTGAAATGGATGGTTATCAAGCGACTGCAGCTATTCGGCAAGGAGAAGCAGGTGAAGAAAATAAGGCGGTAACGATTATCGCCATGACAGCCAATGCCATGAAAGGAGATAAAGAAAAATGCCTAGCCGCTGGGATGACGGATTACTTAAGCAAACCCATTGATCCAGTAAAACTAAAAGAAAAGCTTACCCAGTACGCTGAATTAGTCATTAACGCTGAAACAATTAGCCCAGCAGTCTTTAATAAACTTGAGCGACCGCCCCTAGTTAAAGTGCCAGAAAAAATAGCCGCTGACAGTGATGGTCCTTTACCTAAAGAGCAAGAGCAAGAGCAAGAGCAAGAGCAACTGATAGTATGGCAAAGGGATGAATTTAGTAAGCGTTTAAATAACAATGAGCAGTTTCAACACAAGCTTATTGCATTGTTTTTAGAAGATGCCCCGAAACAACTTAGCGCGTTAGCCCTAAGTATTCGCCAACAAGATAACAAACAGCAACATGAAATCAGCCATAAAATTTTAGGAATGACAGCAAACTTAAGTGCTCACGCACTACTCCATCACACCCGTAACTTTAATCACTATTTAACAACATCTCCCACTGCGTATGCTCAAATAGATACACTATTCCAAGCAATGCTATTAGCTTATCAAGCACTTGAGCAAGAATTAAAACAAGTAATCAATGAAAAGCTCATCAAGAGTTCATAACAGGCAAAATATTTATGACTTTGGATAAATTTAGCTAAAGGTAGATTGTCCATTTTCTATAGTGATTTTATTCGCTTAAATTTGATATACCAAGTACATTAAGGTAATAATAGTGGTGTAACGACAGCAAACAATAATACTAAAAAAATAGCTAAAGGTTATCACTACACATGATCAAACGTCTTCTGCCCATTTATCATACGGGTTGGTTTTATCTACTGCTATTATTCTGGGGGGTTAGCTTTTGGTATATTGCCCATGGTGCCCTAAACCAGATAAACCAATTAAATATTAATGCCCTCGCTAAACTAACATCGGTACAAAGCTTATCAGGAAATGACACTGCGTTTGACTCTAATAAAATTTTAACCTTGTATTCTTCTTTAGATGATCACGAGCTAGACTCGATAACGACACTATTGTCATCTCATCCTCAAAGTCAGATCACCTTACTTGGTAATCTATCAAGTACCTTTATGGCACAGCTGGAAAGTTATTTAGCTGACAACCCTAGAGAAAATAAAATAGTCGTAGCTTCCGCGAGTAGCTCATCAACGCAAGCACTAAATAGCCAATCATCAACGCTACTTGCCCGTACATTGGCTTGGTTTAGATACTCAGCTGATCATAAGCTAAAGCAGGTAAACTCAAAATACCTTATTTTCACACCATTTTTAATCGATAAGCGACAAAGTTTCCCAATATTATGGCAACATCAAGATGAAGTATATTTAAGTTTAGCCGGTGAAATTCTAAAGCAATTAAGTGTCAATACAGAGCTTAGTCTCAATCAAAGCTGGCAGTTAAACTTAAGCAATAAACAAAATACCCTAATCCCTGAAGAGCTATCATTAGGATTTTTTGGCGAGGTATTCACCTCAGATAATACTGTTCAAGTCATTCATCAAAATAGCGCTAAGTTAGACCACTTATCTAACCCTGAAGATATTGAAAGCAACCTAATTACCCTTACTTCTGTAAAGCAGTTTATTGAGCAGCAAGACACCTTAGCTCCTGCTACTTTATCCCCAAGACAATTTAGGGTCATAATCATCACAGATAATACGCAGAGCCATCAAAAAATGGTGCTGCCTTTAGTAAACAAATTAGTTAAAGGTGATTATTTATCGCAAAACTTAAGTACTGTTTTATTATGCTGGGCTTTGGCCGCTGTCGCGTTAATTTTAGCTTGGTTCATACGCCACCTGCATATTAAGCAACAGCTAATAGGTATAGTGAGTTACAGCTTAATTTTATTTATCATTCAATATTTTATGTTTAAGCAGCAACAATGGCTTGAGGTACTTCCCGTTGTACTTTTACTGGCAGGTTCATGGTTATTACTTTTCGCTTATCAAAAAGAATATAGCTTATTTTTATCAGCTCTTAATTATCGATCTGAGCACATACCTAAAGCTCCAATCCTCCCGAATGTTGATAACGCTAAATCATTAACCAACAGGCAAGCACAATCATCATCTCCGACTGTGACTGATGCCAGGGTGACATCCGCTAGTAATGCTCGAGTGGCATCACCAGTTAGCTCCACAGCTATACCTACAGAAGATTTTGAACAAACCTTAGTGATAGTTGATAATCCTTTACAAAGTCAGAGCAAGCTTAATCATCACTTAACCGTTAAGAGTTTTGGCCGCTATCAAGTCGAAGGCATCTTAGGCAAAGGTGCAATGGGTATTGTCTACCAAGGTGTCGACCCTAAAATAAATCGTCATGTTGCCATTAAAACGCTGCAATTAAGTGATGATATTGACTCTACTGAATTTACTGAAGCTAAGGAAAGGTTCTTTAGGGAAGCGCAAACGGCTGGCGGTTTAAGTCATGCAAATATAGTTACCATCTACGATGTCGGTGAAGAAAAAAAGCTTGGTTATATTGCTATGGACTTACTTACGGGCGCGCCCTTATCACTCTTTACCCAACCAGAGCAAACCCTGCCTACACCATTGGTTTATCAATTATTAATACAGATAACCGATGCCTTAGATTATGCCCATAAGCAAAACGTTGTTCATAGGGATATCAAGCCAGCCAATATTATTTATGATGATGACTTGCTCAAAGTTACCGTAACGGATTTTGGCATAGCCTACGTCAGTGATAATAGTAAAACCCGTACCGGTATTATTATGGGCAGCCCTTATTATATGTCTCCAGAACAAATACTGGGCTTAAAAGTTGATGGCCGTAGTGATATTTTCAGTTTAGGCGTAACGTTTTACCAGCTACTTTGTGGCCATTTACCTTTTGAAGGCGAATCCATTGCCACCGTTGCTTATCAAATCACCAAGGCAAAAGCCGTTGCAGTCAATCAACGAAATACCGCGCTGCCCACAAGTGCTCAGCGTATATGTAATAAAGCCATGCATAAAGATATAGATAAACGTTATCAAACCATGGCAGAATTTAAGCTAGCGCTTACTAATGCGCTTAAAAGAGATTTTAAAGTCAGCGCAAGCTATTAACGAGTCCGTTAAATAACGACTTTCATCATAAGATAAAGGCATTAACAATTAACTCCTATGAATTATCACATTAAATCCCTATGTCATCAGGGCGCGATTCGAGACAATAATGAAGATGCGATAAGTTATGGCGTCAATGAAGACTTGGGCATTACCTGGATGCTCGTTGCAGATGGCATGGGTGGACATAATGCCGGCGAAGTTGCCAGTGCTATGTTAGTCGATCATATCAAGACAGCATGGCATGAAGTCTCGGCTAGCCAGCAGCCCCATTGGCAAACATGGATAACAAAGCAGCTTAATGACGCCAACTTGGCTATTTTACAGCAAGCAAAAAGTACAGAAACACAACAAGGTATGGGCACTACTGGCGTTTTAATGGTAATTGATAAGGATGAATGCCATATTGGTTGGGTTGGTGACTCACGTGCTTATACCTTAAAAGGCAATAGCTTAGTTCAAGAAACAGTCGATCATACTATGATTCAAGAATTAGTTAATAAAGGGGCAATAACCGCAGCAACAGCACGCAAATCAAACACTAAAAACCTACTTTCACAAGCGATTGGTGTTCGTGAAGAAATTGCAGTTGATACCACAACCATTGCCATAAATAATGGCGATACAATTATGCTTTCAACCGACGGTTTACACGACTATTTAACCGAGCAAGAAATTAGTCAGTACCTCTCGGAATTTTCTGCTGGTGAGAATGTCTGTAATAAGATGATAAGTCATGCGATAGCCCAAAACAGTAGGGATAATCTCACGGTCGGTTTAATCAATTTAAGTCATTAGCTAAAAGCAAATATAACTAATAAAATATACAAA
Organism: Colwellia sp.; assembly: GCA_022969215.1. Classification (GTDB taxonomy): domain Bacteria; phylum Pseudomonadota; class Gammaproteobacteria; order Enterobacterales; family Alteromonadaceae; genus Colwellia. The sequence continues at coordinate 5,277 of JALJPA010000245.1, forward strand.
TTGGGAGTTTTTATGGCTTATTTAGCCTTAAGTGTTGAAGATGTGATTATTAATAAATGGCAACTTGTTGAAGGTCATTTATCCATAGGCCGTGCAAGTAGTAATGACATTCAAATTAATGATGCCGCAGTCAGTTCAAAACATGCGCGTTTAATCACCGAGCCAGACCCTTTTATTGATGGTCAATTGGTCACTTATTTAGAAGATCTTGCCAGTACGAACGGTATTGAATTAAATGGCAACAAGGTGTCGCGTGAAAAACTCAACCATGATGATGTTATCACTATTGGCTTTAATCAATTTCAGTTAATTGATAAACAAACAAACAACCTTGATGAAACCGCTATAATTATTAGCTAGTTCAAGGGAAATATATGAATGATATGCTCTTGAATTATTGACTAAGCTGATAACTAAGCGGATCAGTGGCTTGCTCTACAACTTCATTCATTACTTGGTTAAAATGAGATTGTCTACGCGAGGTCATTTTATGATGTTGGCGGTTTAACTGTTTTTTTCGTTGATTATTCTTTAAGGTTCTTTTCATTTTATTTTATTATCACTCTAGGTAAGGTTATTTTTAATTACCCATCAACTATAGCTTGGTAAAATGACAGTTTTATGACAGTAAAGCTATTGATAATACTGTTCTTATTTACTGTCGTAGCTAACAACATCTCGCAACACAAAGTAAAGTACCTCTAACGAAGAATGATTAAAATAGTTGAAAATATTTATAGAATAACAAGCTCTATTATAATTAAAAAAAGTTAAAAAACAGGTTTAAATAAGGCAATACTATTAGCCCTAGTAATAGTATTGCCTCTACGGTTAGAGCTATTATCTGTAACACTATTTAGCTGAGCGTACATAAATCACCTTAACAACATCGCTATTATCATTAGCAGCAGTTGTTACGTCTTGTATTTCAACATTAGTATCGTATACCCTCAGGCTCGACTTTGTCAGTCCGTTCAAATATTGAAACGCATTCATCGCCTGGTATTTTTTAGCAAAGCTAGCAATGGTAATGTTATTACACAGAACGGTATTGGCAATCACCCTACTACTATAGTTAGAGTAGTCTTTCGACCTTCTCAACATCGACTTGTCATCCGAGCCAGCTAGAATACACACCTTAGTGGCAAAGCTATTATCACCAGCAACAAATTTATACTGGGCTGAATTGGCATTTATAGCAAATGAAAGGACTAGAACAAGTGACATCAACTTTAGAATATTCATAACAAAAATCCTATACTATT
>JALJPA010000246.1 GCA_022969215.1 Colwellia sp.
CAAAATATAGCCACTGAAATGTTAACGGCAATTGATGGCGCTATTGTCTCAGCTAATGCACTAACGTCTAACTACGAAACTTTATTGAAAACCGCTGAAGGCCGTGCAGAAATCACTGCGACCATTGATTCATTGCGAGCAATTAGAGATGTGTTGACCGTCGATTTTGTCCAAGCTACTGATATCAATATTGGTTTTAACTCAAATGATGGCGATTAGAGGTTAAGGAAATGACAAACTTAGTAGTAGCAAAGACACCAGTGGCGCTAGCACTGACTTTAGCCTTAACATTAGCTAGTCAGCATAGTTTTGCCGCTGAAGAGGCAAGCCCAAGCGGCGATGAGCAATTATCAGCAAGCTCATCAATAAGCAGACCAATAAGTAAGCAAGTAGAAGTGATCAGTATTTTTGGTAGTCATAATCAGCTGGAAACAGCGACAGGCTCTGCTGTAGTGATTGGTGCCGCGCAATTAGAATTATTCGAATTTGATGATATACATCGGGTATTGCAAAGTGTGCCAGGCGTTTATATACGCGAAGAAGATGGTTATGGCTTACGTCCTAATATTGGTCTGCGCGGCGCAACATCAGAGCGAAGTAGTAAAATTGCTTTAATGGAAGATGGTATTTTAATTGCGCCAGCACCTTATGCAGCGCCGGCGGCTTATTATTTCCCTATGATGTCACGAATGACCCAAGTTGAAATATTCAAAGGCCCATCGGCTATTCAATATGGACCTAATACGGTTGGCGGTGCAATTAATATGGTCTCCCGTGGTATTACTGAAAATACTGTCGATCAGGGCGGAGAAGGTATGATTGATTTGGCTTACGGTCAAGACAACTATCAAAAAGCCCATGGCTACTATTCACAAAATATAGCCAGTGATAATGCCTTAACCGGCAAAGGGCAGATTGGTATACTCATTGAAGGCATTCACTTGGGCTCAGATGGCTTTAAAACATTGACCGATGCTCAGGGTAATTCGCAAGATACCGGTTTTGAAAAAAATGAAGTGATAATGAAGCTTAACTATGTGCCATCTTCATCTGAAAGCAACCAATTCTTCCAATTTAAAATGGGTTATGGTGAAGAAACTTCGAATGAAACTTACTTAGGCTTAACCGATGAAGACTTTGCTGAAGATGGCAAGGTTCGTTATCTCGCCAGTCAAAAAGATCAAATGGATTGGGAGCACTATCAATTTCAGTTGTCACATTATATTGAGTTAAGTGATGAAGTTAGTCTATTCAGTCAGGCCTACCACAGAGAGTTTGATCGTGATTGGGACAGGTTTAATAGCTTTAATACTAACCGCAGTATGCAAACGATTTTAACTTCGCCTGATACTGGCGTGAATAAGCTCTTTATGGAAGTGCTGCGCGGTGACCGTGATAGTTTAACCGATAAAGAAGCGTTAATTTTCACCTTAAATGATCGTCGTTATTACTCAAAAGGTATCGAAACTAAGCTAACTTGGGATACTAGCATTGCTTCGGCTGAAGTGATTGTTGACAGCGGTATTCGTCTGCATCAAGACAATGTTACTCGTAAACATACGGCCAGCTATTATGATATGACAGCAGGTGTTATGGAACTTAACGGCACACCAAGTGCGGTTATTACCCATAATGATGATACGGCGACGGCAGTTGCTGCTTTTACCAATATTAATGCCGTCATTGATAACTTTCATATTACCCTTGGCCTACGTGTTGAGCACATTGAGGGTGAGGCGATAGATTATTTTAAAAATACGGTCAAAGAAAATTCAGATACGGTGTTTTTACCCGGCGCAGGTTTGTTTTACCAGTTAACTGCAGAGCATGGTTTACTGGTCGGTGTTAATAAAGGTTATGTGCCGAATAGCCCAGGACAAGAAAGTAATGTTGCTCCGGAAGAAAGTTGGAATTATGAATTTGGCTGGCGTTACAGTACCGACGATATCAAAGGGGAAGTCATCGGCTTTTATAATGATTACAGTAATCTAAAAGGCGCTTGTACTTTTTCTAGTGGTTGTACACAAAAACTTGATCAAGAGTTCAATGGTGGTGAAGTTGATGTTTATGGTATCGAAGCATCGACCAGCATAAGCTGGCAATTAACGGATAGCTTAACTGTGCCGGTAAAAGTGGCTTATACCTATAGTCAGTCAGAATTTCAAAATAGTTTTGATTCAACTTTCTCTCAATGGGGCAGTGTTGAAGTGGGCGATGAATTACCTTATTTACCTGAACAACAATTATCCATAGAAACAGGCCTACAAGCCGAGTATTGGCAAGCCTCATTGATGTTTAAATATATAACTGAGATGAGTGAAGCGGCAGGCAGTAATACTGAGCTTGAGGGCTTAACTACAGATGAATTAATACAAGTTGATTTTTCAGCTTGGTATCAAGTTAATAAGCAGATAAAACTCTACGGTAAAGTTGACAATATTACCGATGAAGAAGTGATTGTATCTCGCCGTCCTTTTGGGGCTCGCCCAGGGAAACCTAGGCAAGTAATCGTCGGTGTTAAATATAGCTTTTAGGGTGTTAGGTTAAAGATTAACAAACGTTTAATTTCTTGTAACGAAAGTTTGGAAGCTTGATAAAAGTATGATCAGTCGTCGAAAATTTTTATGTGGTTTAGGTGTTGTTGGTGCAGTTGGCGCGATCAGCACCTTACCACTTACTTCATTGCTAACAGGCAAAAAGAATTGGCTAGTGAGTGGCTGTAGTGATAATAAAGGTAATTTTTTTGCTGCGGCTTTTGACTTAACTGGGCAATTAATTAGTAAGGTAGCCTTACCTGCCCGTGGTCATGAGGTTATTGGCATAAAAAGCAAACCTGGCCATGCTTTGGTGTTTGCTCGTCGCCCGGGGAGCTATGTGTTGGAGATAGACTTTAACCGTGGTGAAGTGGTTAATACTATTGATGTTAGTGCCGGTCAGCGCTTTTATGGCCATGGAGTACTAATAGCAAACGATAGTATTTTGTTAACTACGGAAAATGATTACCACAGCGGTAAGGGCCTTATTGTTTTACGTGATAGAAAAACTCAACAAATTATTGAGCAATATGACTCGGGTGGTATTGGCCCGCATCAATTAGCCGTGATGCCAAATTCAAATGAACAACAGATTGTCATAGCCAATGGCGGTATTCAAACACACCCAGAGCAGGCACGTAAAAAATTAAACCTTAATTCAATGCAGCCCAACCTTGCTTATATGGCTTTAGACTCAGGGAAAATTGCAGCTAAATTTGAGCTGGAAAATAAGCTGCTCAGTATTCGACATTTAGCGGTTAGCACACAAGGAAAAGTGGTTGCAGGATTGCAATATCAAGGTGCTTCAACTGATGACGTGCCTCTTGGTATTTCGCATCATGGCGAAGAGCAATTAACTTTGTTAAAGGCCGATGCCGATACTTGGCGTAGCATGAAGCAATATACGGCCAGCGTTTGTATTAACAGTAACCGTAATACGGTGGCTATTACTTGTCCTAAAGCGAATTTACTGACCTATTGGCGACTAGACAATAATGAATTTATCGCCAGTCATAAACTTAAAGATGCAGCAGGAGCAACGTTAATAGCCGACAGTTTTATTGCTTCGACCGGAAGAGGGCGGGTAATTTGGCAAAATGAGCCGCTCAAACCTTATCAAATTAGCGGGGATTTCAATGATCTGCGTTGGGATAATCATATGGCGGCTATTCAAGCTTAAGTTATTCCTTAACTTTTACCTAAATTAATGCCTAAGCTTATGCATTAATTTTTACCTTAGGTAAGGCTAAAATGTTTTATAAAATAAAGTATCCACAAGTGAATAAATATTCACTTGGCAAGCATCATTAGTGTAGAATCACGATATACCAATCAATTATATGAAGAAGCTAAATGACTAGTAGTCGTAAAGAGAGAGAATCCTTATTAGTTCAGGCCTTTAAGCGCTTATTAAAAGAGCAATGTTATGGCTCTCAAGGTCAGTTAGCACAAGCTCTTGCTCTACAGGGTTTTGATGATATGTCACAAGCGAAAATATCACGTTTATTATCTAAGCTTGGCGCAGTAAAAACGCGTAATACGAATAATGAAATGATTTACATTCTGCCAGATGAGTTAGCGGTACCTAAGTCTAAGCAGTCAATTGAATCAGTGGTGTTGAGTGTTAAGCATAATAATATGCAAATAATTTTAAAGACGGGTATTGGCGCAGCACCACTAATTTCTCGTATGCTCGATAGTATGGGTGAATCTGCGGGGATTTTAGGCACATTGGCTGGCGATGATACTATTTTCATTGCCCCTGTTGATGTGGATAATATTGAAGAAATTACTCAGTCTATTCGTAATCTTTTAGCGGTAAAAGACTAGCGTAAAGCTAAGTATTAAAGGAAACTCTTTTCTATACTTGCTCATTAAAGAAGTCCTCAGCAAATTGATGAGGACTTCCGTTAAAGACTATTCAATGGTTTAAGATTGATTAGTCTTCTTGCCTAAAGTGCCACTTTAAAAAACGTGGTTATACTGTGCAGAAACAAGGTAAGCATCGCCTTGTGACTCAAATGTCCAATCTTGGTCAAAATCATCAGTTTCAGTAAAGGTTTGAGCTTCACCTTTAACAATACTAACACCAAAATCTACTGAAGATTTATTAGTGAAAGTGTAATTTAAACCTCCACTTAACCAGATACGGTTGGTATCAGGAATTGAGATAGACATGTGATTTTCATCGGCGGGTGATTCATCATAAGCAATACCGGTTCTTAGCTTGATATTACTACTAAGTTGGTAGGTAGCGCCTAAAGCATAACGCATTGAATTTGAGAATTTTTCTTCTTTTGCAAAAACTGGCGCATCTTGTCCTTGCATATAACCGGCTAGTTCATCAAAACTGCTCCAACCTGTCCACATCGCCGAGTAATGCACTGCAACCGTATCAGTTAATTGATGCAAACCGGAAAATTCCATAATAGCCGGTAAGTCGATATTCATAGTGCCAGGTACTACTTTTCCGCCTAGACCAAGGTATTCTGGAGGCAGGTCATTGCTGTAATCACCCTCAAGTTCTAGCTTGACTTCGCTACGGTAACTAAAACCTAAACGATGATTCTCATTGAAATCATAAGATAGACCCATATTCCAACCATAAGATATATCATCACCGGCTAAATTGGCTGCCTCAAAATCAGCAGGTAGTCCCAAAGGATTTTCACCAAAGTTACGCACTAATGAGGCATCGGCATAAATAACATTTAAACCACCAGCAATGACAAAGTTATCGTTCACTTTGTAAGAAAGGCTGGTATTGAAATTAATTGTGGTGACTGAGGTTTCACCCGCTAGTGAACCAGCAGCGTAGTCTTCAGGAAACTCAGTCGCTAAACCAAAGTTAGAGAAGGTGCCAAAACCGAGAGCAAACTTGTCATTTAGTGGCATAACTAGGTACATTGCCGGAATGATTGCACTTGGCGCTATGCTGTCATTATTTAATGCCGCAGGGTCTGTACCGTTTGACGCATCAATACCGGTTAAGCTGACATCAGGCATTACATAGGTACCTGACATTGAGAACTCCATGGTATCGAACTGCGCCATAAGGGCAGGGTTACGGGCAACAACAGAAGCATCATCTGCAATGGCAGCTTCACCAGCGAAAGCTCTACCTAAACCAGCAGCACTGTGCTCAGCTAACTGAAAGGCAGCACCAACACTGTAAAAAGATGAGCAGGTTAACGATAGCGCTAATAAGGATTTCTTGAATGTCATGATTTTGGGACCATTTATTATAATATAAAGTAATGAGCCTACCGCAAAGGTCAGACCAGAACTGTTATCAATAGTGACAACGAGTAACTAGTTTGTGAATCAAGCTATTGTCGGACAATTGTTGAGCTGTTATTTTTTCATACTTTTTCTTCGAATAAACACTAATTTATCGCGCTTTTATTAATGTAGGTCAAAGCTCAAACTCAGTTGCTGCTTTACTATACAAATATTGATAATTGGTATTAGACAGTAAAAAAGGAAATGTTATGAGTTCAATTCCCGAGTATATGACAGCAAAACATAGAGAATGTGATGAAGTTTTTTGTCAAGCAGAAGCCGCTGTGGCAGAGAAAAACTGGTCATTAGCATTAACAAAGTGGCAGTGTTTTGCCAGTGAATTAACTGAGCATTTAGCGCAAGAAGAAGAAGTGTTGTTTCCACAATTTGAACAAGCAACTGGCATGACAGCAGGGCCAACTCAAGTTATGCGTATGGAACATCAACAGATGCGTGCTTTGGTGCAAGAGTTAGATAATGCGCTGGCGGCAAAAGCCAAAGATGAGTACCTAGGTTTAGCTGAAACCTTAATGGTGATGATGCAACAGCATAATATGAAAGAAGAGATGATGCTTTATCCTATGATGGCGCAACACTTAAGCGATGGTGATCGGCTTATCGAAGGTTTTAAAGGCAGCAAAGTAGCCTAATACCAAGTCCATTAAGTTAGTTCCCACTCAGAGCTTGCCAGCGGTTTGAGAACAAATAGAATTTTTTTGCATA
>JALJPA010000247.1 GCA_022969215.1 Colwellia sp.
TGAGTATTGATTTCTCCTAATTTAGAAATCACAGCAATATTTTCATTACAGCTTAATAATGAAATATTAGTATCAAAAAAGTCTCTTATGAAGTTAAGTTTGTAACCAAATTGGGTCAAACTACTAGCAGCAAACTTCTGCGCTAAGGTTAACTCTTCCCATAAATCATCGAAGTCGCCTGACGTTGGTTGTCGCCGTTCTAGCAGATCTTCTCTTTGCATCGCTAACGCCATAATCTCCATCCCAGTCCATTATGATTTTTTAAATGTTATATTTTTGTTATTCATTTATTTTATTATTCTTCTTATGGATGAAATTTAACCTACTTTACATATAACATCAATAGCGATTAAACTAACAGCCTTGAATTAATTGGCGTCTAGCCAAATAGTTATACCTGTTTGTATCGAGAAGTTGTCACTTCGTTATGTATAACGTTTATGCCGATTGGTATTTCTGCAATAAAAGGTAAAGAACATGACACGTGTCTTGGATGAGTTATCGGCGTTATTAAAGTTAGAAGTCATTGAGCAAGGTATCTATCGAGGTCAAAGCCAAGATTTAGGCTTTCGAGCACTCTTTGGTGGTCAAGTCATGGGGCAAGCGCTCTCCGCCGCGCAAGAAACCATTGCCGCTGATCGCTCGGTCAATTCACTGCATTCTTATTTTCTTCGCGCTGGTGATGCTAGTCTGCCGGTAGTATATGAAGTGGAAGTCATTCGTGATGGTGCAAGTTTCAGCACTCGCCGTGTACAGGCAATCCAAAACGGCAAAGCAATCTTCTATATGACCGCATCTTTTCAACATAGCGAAGGCGGGTTTGATCACCAAGATACCATGCCTGATGTGCCCGATCCTGAAGATTTGCCATCATTTACCGATTATATTAAAGCCAACCAGCAATACATTCCCGAGCCACTACGGGAAAAATTCTTAGCTGAAAAGCCTATTGATATGCGTCCGGTGCAGCAATACAACTGGCTGCAACCAAAACCAACCAATTCTGTCAGTCAAATGTGGATAAAAGCTAATGGTGATTTACCTGATGACTTAGGTATTCATACCTATATGTTGGCTTATACCTCAGACTTTCACTTTTTACCGACGGCGTTATTGCCGCATGGCGTCAGTCATTGGCAACCAAACTTCCAAATAGCCACCATAGATCACGCTATGTGGTTTCATCGCCCATTTCGCTTCGATGATTGGTTACTTTATTGTATGGATAGTCCGTCAGCAAGTAATGGCCGTGGCTTAGTACGAGGACAAATATATGATCGTCAGGGGCGATTAGTCGCTTCAACTATGCAAGAAGGCGTCATTAGACAAAGGTAGGTAGCGGTTGAGTGTGCGGACAAATATTTATTATTAAGCGTAAAGCACCAGGGACAACTCATTGCTTCTACTATGCAAGAAGGTGTGATTAGACAAAGGTAAGCTTTGCGGCTATAAAATTTATAGCCACATCATTATAAAAGGAGTTAGTTAGGGCTATTTAGCGCATTTTTGCTGTTCTAAGGCTTTGCGCTTTTCTACTGCTAGTGAAGTAATGTGAGCTTTTAATACTGGCTCTAAACCGAGCATAAAATACACTTCAGCCATTAAAAATAATGGTCCAATAAGAAACTGGCTCAAGTCATCAACAAAAGCTGGTTTCGCTTTTTCATAATGATGTCCAACAAATTGAATAATCCAGCCAATCACAAACAAACCTATGGCAATATAAAACAGGTTATCAACGCCACTAAATAAGTGTGCGACAAACAAGTTTACTGCGATATAAACCAGCATACCCAGGGCTAATAGTCGGTGTAAAAATAAATAATAAATAGCTATAACCGCAAAAATCACCATAGCCAAGGTAAACTCTAGGGTGAAGGGTGCGCTTAACACATCATCCACTTTCATTTCAAAACCAATAGTACTCAGCATCAAGGTGACGGCCAAAACAATTAAGGGCACACCAATAAAATGTGTATTAATGTTTTTTTGATTTAAATGTACACTTTTATAGCGTGCTAATTGCTCTTCAATTGATTTCATTTTAATACTCTATTTTATTAATTATTGTATGAGTTATTTTGCCAATCATGACCACTGGGGTGCTGAAAAATACGTAAATCGAACTGCGGTGCAATGGCAAACAAGTGATCAAAAATATCGGCTTGGATTGCCTCATACTCAAGCCAATTGGTGGTATTAGCAAAGCAGTATATTTCCAAAGGCAAACCCGTTTGCGTAGCAGTAAGCTGTCTAACCATACAGGTTAGGTCAGCGCGGATCAGACTATTTTGTTGTAGGTATTTGGTGATATAAGCGCGAAATGTACCGATATTAGTCAATTGTCGGTTATTGAGAGAACTCAGCGCTTGGGCAGCTTCATCATTATCTTGGTCACTGTTATTGCCTGGTCCACTTTTCGCCAACTCTTGCTTTTTATCACTAAGGTAGCCTTGTAGTAAATTGGCCTTAGTGAGCTGATTTATTTGTTCGGCACTGTAAAAATCAATACTGGCAATATCAATAATAACCGTACGCTTAATGCGGCGCGCTCCGGTGTTATACATATTACGCCAGTTTTTGAAAGAGCCGCTTATCAAAGCGTAAGTGGGTACCGTAGTAATGGTTTTATCAAAGTTTTCTATTTTGACCGTACTTAAGCCTATTTCCAGAACGTCGCCATCAGCGCCATATTCAGGTAATTCAACCCAATCACCGGCAACCACCATGCGGTTTGCTGAAATTTGAATACTGGCAACTAAGCCTTTGATGGTATCTTGAAATACCAATAATAACACCGCAGTTAAAGCCCCTAAACCACTCAGTAAATACACCGGTGAACGGTCTATAATCAGCGAAATAATAATAATACTGGTCACTAAATATAATGCTAATTTAATGATTTGAATAATGGCGCTTAGCGGTAAAAAGCGTTGTTTGGCACTTTCTTGGTATATGCTTTTACTGACATTTAACAAGGCGCTAATACAACGAGATATTTGAAAGGTTAACAATACCTTACTTAATACTATCAAGAGGGTATTAGCGACACTGCTAGCTTCTATAATGAGCGGCGTTAAAAAAAGGATTATCACCAAGGGTAACAGCAAGGTCATGCGATTGAGCACGCCATGCTCCATCAACGCATCATCCCAAGTATTTTTGCTATTGATTATCACCTTGTTTATCAAGTTTAAAACTTGATGTTTAGCGAGGTAATAACTGAACGCGGCAATAATGAATATAAAGCAGATACCAATGGCGATGGCGGCACTGGCTAAATATTTAGCACTAAGCCCTTGTTCACTCAACCAAATATTGATCAGTTCATTCATGCATATCTCCTGTCATTTTCTCGGTAAGTGAATTAGCTCAGCGCTAGTAAGCGTAGGTTTTATTTAATACTTTGAGCGTCATACTGCTGTCTAATCTTTTCAAGGCGGGCATCTTTCTTATGCCAAAATTGCGTTAACCATTTTTGAAAAGCAATTTTATCATTACGATCTGAAAAATTGATATGGCCTAATTCACTGGCAATATCAAAGGAATGGATTTCAACATGCACCCTTTCTACCTGTCCGCTGACAAAGTCACTGAAATTAGGAATACCATCCGGGTAATAAATAGTCACATCAACAATTTTAGTTAAATGTTCACCCATGGCATCTAATACAAAAGACATACCACCTGATTTAGGTTTCAACAAATAGTTAAATGGAGAGCCCTGTTTATCATGTTTCTTATCGCTGAAGCGAGTACCTTCAATAAAATTCATCACACTAACCGGTTTGTGCTTGAACTTAGCACAGGCTTTTTTGGTTGTTTCTAAATCTTTACCACGCAAATGCGGATTTTTCTTTAAAAAAGCTTGGCTATAGCGCTTCATAAACGGGAAGTCGAGTGCCCACCAAGCTAAGCCTAATATTGGTACATAAATCAGTTCTCGTTTTAAAAAAAATTTTAAAAACGGAATGTTGCCATGTAAAGCTCGTTGTAAAACGACAATATCAACCCAGCTTTGATGGTTTGCTAACACCAAATACCAGTCCTTAATTTTAAGCTCTTCTAATCCGGTCACCACAATGGTGGTTTTAGTGAATATATTTTGAATAATACTGTTAGTAGCAACCCAATTACTTGCCATCAAATCGAGTAGGTAACTAAAAATTTGTTTAGATAAACGCAATGGAATTAACGCTTTAAATAAAGAAAAAACTAAAATAGGCATGAGCCAAAATATCGTATTAAGGATATAAAGAGAAAATGATATAAAACCGATCAGTTTGGCGGGTAAAAAATTTAGCATATATTGATAATTACTAATAATGGATAAGTGACACGGATTACGTTATTTAATCATGATTTAGCTAATAATTATATTTTTTTATTGTCATCCCATCGAGCTATTCATTTTAAGATAACGCTATCAGTAAAATTACCCCCATGGGTGAAAAATGATCGCTTTTTTTTTATAGGCCTTCAATTTCGCTTTTTTTGTAAAACTAAGTGTGTAAAACACAGGGTTACCTGCATATACATTATTAAATAGCTAAAAGCATACTTTTCATATTGCATGATTATGCATAACACCTTTACTAATTGAGTTTTTACTCAGTTTACTGCATACTTAAGGGAGCATAATTAAGGAGATAAAATGAATTTTAATAGAGCTGTAATCAAAGTTGGTAGTGCCTTAGTTGCACCCACTAGCGATGGTTGTAGCGGCCAATACCTCTTAGCAATTGCACAATTTATTACTAAATGCCACCAACAAGGTAAAGAGATCATTTTAGTTTCCTCCGGTGGTGTCGCAGCTGGCCGAACGGTCATTCAACATGGCTCTCCAAAACTTTCCCTTGCCACTAAAAAAGCCATGGCCAGTGTTGGCCAAATGCAAATGATGGCTAATTGGCAGCGTTTCTTTGATGTTCCTTGTAGCCAGATACTCATTACCCAAGATGATTTAGCCGATAGAGAGCGCTATATTAGTATTCAAGAAACTATTAGAATTCAATTAGCCAATGGGGTACTACCTATAGTTAATGAGAATGATACTGTCACCACCAAAGATCTGACCATAGGCGATAATGACAATATTGCCGCGCTTGTTGCCCAAGCATGTGAAGCTGACAGTTTATTCATCTTAAGTGATATCGATGGTGTTTTTACCAAAGACCCAAAAATCAATGACGATGCGGTATTAATTCCTAATATTGATAAGATTACTGACGAAATTTATGCCATGGCTGGCACAAGTCGCAACCCTTTAGCCAGCGGTGGCATGAAAACCAAAATCCAAGCCGCTGAAAAGGCCGTTGAACACGGTATCAATACCTATATTATTAACGGTACTAAAAGTGAGGTATTTAGCTCACTTTTGACACAAGTTAATCCAGGCACTCATTTTGTCGCAGATAAAGAAATTATTACCGCGAAAAAGCATTGGCTCAAACATACCTTAAAAAGCCGCGGTAAAATTAAACTCGACTCAGGTGCCGTAAATGCGGTTGTTAACAAAGGTGCTTCTTTATTACCCGCAGGCATAAAGTCTGTGACTAATAGATTTAAGGCCGGTGATGCTATCGATCTCATTGATGCAGAAAATAATGTGGTGATAGCCAAAGGCATAACTTTATATAGTCACTATGACTTGAAAAGAATTATGGGCAAACACAGTAATGATATCACCGCAATTTTAGGGCATGACTATGGTGAAGTTGTTGTACATCGCAATGATATGGTTATTCTATAAAGAGCTTTATAAAGAAATGTATAAAGCGGCTATAACCCACATTAAACTTATCGAAAAATACTGACACCAACGGGATTAATTAATTACTCCCTTTGGTATTAAACAATCTCCTAAAGAGTAGCAAGATGACAGACTTTAATATCGCCACTATGGCAAAAAAGGCTAAAACAGCCAGCAGAGTTGCCGCACAACTTAACAGTAGTGAAAAAAACACTCTGCTAAATGCCCTTGCCACTGCTATTGAAAATAATAGTGACATTATTATTAATGAAAATAGTAAAGATATTGCTGCCGGTCGAGATAAAGGTTTATCGCAAGCAATGCTCGATCGACTGGTGCTAACCGAACAAGGTATTAAAGAAATTTCATCGGCTATTCGTGAAATTGTTGCCTTAGCCGATCCTGTCGGAGATATTGATAAACTATCATTACGTCCAAATGGAATTCAAGTCGGTAAAATGCGTATTCCACTTGGCGTTATTGCCATGATTTACGAAGCCCGACCTAATGTAACCGCCGAAGCTGCTGCTTTATGTATAAAATCAGGTAATGCGGTAATTTTACGTGGTGGCTCAGAAGCAATTCACTCCAACTTAGCAATCGCTCATTGTTTACATCAGGTATTAATAGCGCATGATGTCGATGAGAATATTGTCAGTGTCGTTCCTGATACCAGTCGTAGTGTTATTGAGCAATTATTAAAACAAAGTGACACCATTGATCTGGTCATTCCTCGTGGCGGCGAAGGTCTTATCCGTTATGTTAGCG
>JALJPA010000248.1 GCA_022969215.1 Colwellia sp.
CCGTTATTATTAAAAGATGTCGCAGAAATTGGCACAGGGCCACAAATGCGCCGCGGTATTGCCGAGCTTAATGGTGAAGGTGAAGTTGTTGGCGGTATTGTCGTTATGCGCTTTGGTGAAAATGCCCAGGAAGTTATTAAAGGTGTAAAAGCAAAGCTTGAGCAGTTGAAAAAAGGTCTACCCGATGGCGTAGAAATTATCACTGTTTATGACAGATCAACCTTGATTGAGCGCGCGGTCAAAAACCTAGCGATGAAGCTGTTAGAAGAGTTTGCTGTCGTTGCCTTAGTCTGTGTTATTTTCCTCTTTCATTTACGTTCATCGTTAGTGGTGATCATTAGTATTCCTGTTGGAATTTTAACTGCATTTATCGTTATGCATGCCCAAGGCTTAAACGCCAACATCATGTCGCTTGGTGGTATTGCCATTGCCATTGGCGCTATGGTTGATGGCGCTATTGTCATGATAGAAAATATGCATAAACATATGGAGAAAACGCCACTAACCGATGAAAATCGTTGGCGAATTGTCACCGAGGCCGCGTGTGAAGTGGGTCCAGCACTGTTTTTTAGTTTGTTAATTATTACTGTAAGTTTTGTGCCTGTATTTACCCTTGAGGCGCAAGAAGGTCGGATGTTTTCGCCCCTGGCTTACACCAAAACTTATGCCATGGCGGCCTCAGCAGCTTTAGCTATTACCTTAGTACCGGTATTAATGGGCTACTTTATTCGCGGTAAAGTGCTCGCTGAACATAAAAACCCAGTAAATAAATTCTTAACTTCACTATACATGCCAACGCTAAAAGCAGTATTACATAATCCTAAAACCACCTTATCAGCTGCCCTTGTCGTGCTGCTCATAGGTTTATATCCGTTAGATAAAATAGGCAGTGAGTTTATACCGCCCCTTGATGAAGGTGACTTAATGTATATGCCCACCACCTATCCGGGTATTTCTATTGGCCAAGCAAGGCAGCTGTTACAGCAAACCGACAAGCTTATTAAAACGGTCCCTGAAGTGAAAACTGTTTTTGGTAAAGTGGGTCGCGCGGAAACGGCAACCGATCCTGCGCCCTTAACCATGATAGAAACCTTTATTCAGTTAAAGCCAAAAAGTGAGTGGCGTGAAGGGGTTACCATCGAAAGTTTGAAAAAAGAATTGGATGCCTTAGTGAAACTCCCTGGGGTAACCAACGCTTGGGTTATGCCGATAAAAACGCGCATAGACATGTTAGCAACAGGTATCAAAACTCCGGTAGGTATTAAGATAGCAGGGCCGAAACTCGATGTTATTCAAGAAATAGGACAGCAACTAGAAATTATTTTAGCTGACGTGCCTGGTACGGCTTCGGTCTATTCTGAACGTGTCGCTGGTGGTCGCTATATCAAGGTTGATATTCAACGCGCTAAGGCAGCCCGTTATGGCTTGAATATTAGTGATATTCAGCAAGTGGTCGCTACTGCCATTGGTGGCATGAATGTTACCAAAACTGTTGAAGGTTTAGAGCGTTATCCGGTCAGTTTGCGCTATCCGCAAGACTACCGAAATTCGCCTGAGCAGTTGTCACTATTACCAATAGTTACCCCTAATGGTCAGCGAATTTCCCTAGGCGATGTTGCACATATCTTTATTGAAGATGGTCCGCCGGGTATCAAATCAGAAAATGCCCGCTTAAATGGCTGGGCCTTTATCGATATTGAAGGCGTCGATGTTGGTACCTATGTGGAAAACGCTCAGCTAGTGGTTGATGAACAGCTCAAACTGCCAGCAGGCTACTCAATTGCTTGGGCAGGTCAGTATGAATACATGCAACGGGCAAAAGCTAAACTGACCTACGTGGTGCCGTTAACGTTAGCCATTATCATAGTATTGCTGTATTTAAACTTCCGCAATGTTATCGAAGTAGCGATGATTTTAGGCACGTTACCACTGGCTATGGTCGGTAGTATTTGGCTAATGTACTTACAAGGCTTCAATTTCTCGGTTGCGGTAGGTGTTGGTTTTATTGCCCTAGCTGGCGTGGCCGTAGAAATTGGCGTTATCATGCTAGTCTATTTAAACCAAGCCTACCACGCCTTACTGGCTGACAATGCTGCCCAAGGAAAAGCCACAACCAAGGCGGAAATATTACAAGCAGTACTACATGGTGCAGGTTTAAGAATTAGACCTATTATGATGACCGGTGGCACAGTCATTATTGGTTTATTACCAATATTATATGGTACTGGTACTGGCTCAGAAGTAATGAGTCGTATTGCCGCGCCTATGGTTGGCGGCATGGCCAGTGCTATGTTATTAACCTTGTTAGTATTGCCTGTGCTTTATTATTTATGGCGTGCATCAAGCCTAAAAGACATTAATGTTAACTAAGTTAACTAGCTAAAGCAGAGTTAATTAGCAGTAAGTGGCTCCAATGACCACTTACTGCTGTCACTTGTCTTTATCAGCAACCTTGGTAGTTAGTGCTAGCGCTGACTATTATCACTAGCTCTTTAGCTATAGAATATAGAATATAGCCCATGATAAAAGTCCCTATCAAGCTATTGCAGCTTAGTCCCATATTTTTCTTACTATGGTCAAGTATTGCCATTAAGCCAGCCCAAGCAAAAACCTTAACGGTTGTCTCTGATGAGTGGTGCCCTTACATTTGCGATGATCGTGTTTTACCTGGGTTCTTGGTTGAAATAGTCAATGAGATAGCTAGAGACAATGCTCTAGAGGTAAAATTTACCTTAATGCCGTTAGCACGAGCATTAAACCTAGCAAAAAAGAACAAAGTCGACATACTACTTGCCTTAACTCCGCAACATATTGCTGATTTTCAATTGCAGCAAAGTCAGTTAAGTTTTGGCGGCTTATATAATGACTTTTATGTAAGAGCAGACTACTCTTGGCGCTTTCAGAGTATCGAACACTTATCCGCGACCTTAAAAGACAATGCTATTTTAGGCACCATAAATGGTTATCATTATGGTGAACAGCTAAATCAGATACTTAGAAAAAATACTGAACATGTATTTCCCGCCAGTGGTAACTCACCCTTAGAAAAGCAGTTAAAAATGCTAAAAATGGGCCGACTAGATATTTTGTTAGACTCTCGATTTACCGTGCAATATCAGCTATCAAAACTAGCCAAATCATCAATTATTTATGCAGGTACCCAAGGGCAGTTTACCCCGTTATTTTTAGGCTTTTCATCTTTACTCAGCAAAGAGAAGGTTCAACTATTTGATAGTGGCTTAATGATACTTAGGCAAAGTGGTAAACTAGACGCTATATTAGCAAAATACACTCTTACCGACTGGCAACAGCAAGCTCCGGCTGACAGCCGTAATATATCACTCAATAGAAAATCGACTCACTAAGCTCGTACATTACTTTTAAAGGATTAAAATGCATTTTTTAAAATCAACACTACTTACTAGCGTAGCTAGTTTACTGCTGTTAGTGACAACTTCCGTCCAGGCAGATGCTACTTATCCGCCCTTGAATAAACATCAATGGACTTATGACACTGATCCTTATGGCAGTGAAGCGATTATTAATGAAAAACTTATTAGGCATGGCGGTATTTGGATTAAATTTAAGCGGGTACCACGCGTGGATGAAAAACGTAATTCATGGGTTGAGTTGATTCATAAATTACCTACAGCTTCTTTGGCTGGTAATCAGAAAATACGTTTAACCTACCAGTGTGATATTCCACTTATAATTAAGTTATCACAGCAAGAGTATGGTAAAAATGGCGACCAAAGTTATGCCCATTACCAGATTAAGCTACCCGCAACTAAGCAGTGGACGACACAAGTGGTCGATTTAAAAGACTTCTATCGTCCTGATTGGACACCCGCTAGTTCGAAAGATTATGGCTTATTGCCAGCACATATTAATGCCATTTATTTAACACCAAGTATGACAGATAAAGATGGCGGTGAAGCGATACTACAAGTTCGCGCTATTGAACTATTACCTTAGGTAATGACATTGCCACTGAGAATAATGGACTTAAAGGGTACTCAATTTGCCAATATCAATGCTCGCAAGCAAACTGATTGGTAATTATTAATTTACAAAGAAGTCCTCATTTACCTTAGTTAACCTAAGATAAATGAGGACTAATAACACTTTAAAACTTAATGCTGTGCAGCATAAGCCTCTGCCGCTTGCCAAACACGCATAACATTACCTGAAAGGATTTTAGCAATATCTTGCTCGCTATAACCACGCTTTAACAAGCCTGCAATCAAGTTAGGATACGAAGCTACATCTTTTAGGTTCTTAGGTAAGCTGTCACCAACGCCATCATAATCAGAGCCAATACCGACATAATTAATACCGACTAATTTCACCACATGGTCAAAGTGATCAAGCACATCACTTAGGCTAGCAAAAGGGTATGGATTGTTAATCTTGTATTGCTCTTTAAACGCTTTAACCTCATCACTCTTTTTCTCAAGGTCGTTTTCAGCGATAAACACTTTTATAGCTGCTTTGCGCAACTTTCCGTAATCAATGGCCGCTTGTGAAATAAAGCTAGAGCCAAAGTTAATTTGAATAACACCGTCATTTTTTGCTAGTGCTTGAATCATCTCATCACTCATATTACGCTCAAAACCTGGGGTAAAATGACGTGCTGAAGAATGTGAAGCAATAACTGGAGTCTGAGTTAACGCCATAACATCATAAAAAGCCTCATCTGAGATGTGAGAAACATCAACCATGACGCCAATATTATTCATTTCTGCTACTAAAGTTTTACCAAAATCAGTTAAACCGCCAGCGGGGCGATTTTCATCATAAGAAGAGTCTGAAATATGGTTCGCTTTTGAATGCGTTAAAGTGATGTAACGAATACCACGGTCATAAAAGTGTTTAAGGTTAGCTAAATCACCTTCAATCGGGCTACCGTTTTCCATGCCCATAGGCAGTGAAATTATACCCTTAGCAAAGTTAGCTTTAATATCAGCCGTTGAATAAGCTAAAGCAAATTTATCTGGTGCTGCTTTAACTATATCTTCAACCATAGTGATCAACTTATCAGCAAGTGCTTTACTGCCACCAGTTTTCTCAAGTCTGGCTGGAATATAAATCGACATGAATGGTGCATCTAAACCACCAGCAACCGCTCTTGGAAAATCAAAGTCACCATGTTCGGTATGCTCAGCAACGTTTTCAAATTCACTTTCTAAACGGTACGGCACATCAATATGGCCATCAGTAATAATGTATTTTTTAGCGATTTTTTCGGCTAATGCTGCATGGTTGACTTCAACTACTTGATCTATCTGTTGAGCTGACTCAACGACCTTACTAGTAGTTGGAGCTACTGAATTAGTATCTTGGCAACCACTAACCACTACACCTAACGATAAAACCACACCAGCCATTAATGGTGATAATTTAAAGGGGATATTTTTAACACGCTTACTGCTTATTGGATTCATTATTATTATCTTTTCGCATTTAAAAAATCACTTTGCCAATGCTAAGCGTTAATGTCAAAGCAAATGAGGGCAATAGAGGTAAAATAGAGTTTATATAAGGTGAATGGGAATATTCTCACTAAGCCTATAAGCGAGTTATGTTGCTAAAAAGATGAAAACCACTAAAAATAGCAGCTATAAGACCAGAAAATAGAGCTAAGTTGTTGCCTTTATATTGTCATGTTAAGCTCAATCAAAGCAGTAGTAACAGAAGAAAATTCACAACGACTTATGAAAACCTCATTCATTGATTACACTCAAAATAAAAACTGGCTAACTGATTCACATAAACAAGCATTACTTAAGCTAATTTCTGCCAGCTTTAACGATGTTGATGCTGAGTATTACTTTAACAAGTACTTTGTTGCTAACGATGTCTTTGCCCGTAAGTTAAGGCTGTACTTTGCTCAAAATGAAGTGGTCGGTTATTGCTTAATAAATTTTAGTCAAAGTGGCAAGAATGTATTAATCAGAGCATCCGCAGCTTTTTACCCCCAATATAGAAAAGGTGGTAATACTTTTATTTATTCGATGAAGCAGGCAATTATCTGCTGGTTGAAGAGCCCTAGACAAAATATCTATTACGCCGATACCATGTTAAGTCCCGCCATGTATCGCGCTATGGCTAAAAAACTCGCCATTATTTGGCCAAACGCTAATGGCAAAGAGCAAGCGAAGCAATTATTTGAGCAATTTAATAAAGACGGTTTTGACAGCCCTGCTTTAAAAGTGCCCTGTTTAGTCACTGCCGGCCGTGCCAGTAATTATAGTGAACAAGAAGTAGCAAACTTTAAGAAAAGTGATAAAAAAGAAATTAACTTCTATTGCCAACTCAATCCTGAATTTGATAAAGGCACGGCACTTTTTGTTATTATCCCGGTAACTTTAAAACAGTTTTTTCTCACCGGGATAAAGTTGTTAACGCCTTTTTCTCGATAACTTGCTAATTCGTATTCGTTATTTTTTTAATCCAATAACGCTATATTCGCCACTAACGGTAAGTTTAACCGTGATAGCTTTATCTGAGGTATTTTT
>JALJPA010000249.1 GCA_022969215.1 Colwellia sp.
CCCTTCACAGATAACGAAAAACCTCGCCTTTCAATGGAAAAGTACAAGATTACAAAGTTATAACCTATTGATGATGTGTTAGTAAAAAGGTATTGTTGCCTCTAAACGTTCTAAGGATCATATTGTAATGCAAGAAAAAATCACCTTGGTAGTTGATTACCTGAACAGAGTTAAGACTCGCTGCACATACAATGCTGCTGCGAAAGCATTGGGTGTTACACCAAAAGAACTAAAGAAACTGTTGGGTAAGCGTACGCCTGAAAACTCTTGGTTTGTTAATACGGGAACTGGTAGTCCAGTTGGGTACACTGACGAAGAAAAACATCCTGAGCTTCTTCGTACAAAACTTATTATTAAATCAGCGGAAGTTTTGACACGAAATCTAGATTTAAAGAAAAGTTAACAAGTTGCTCAAGCAAGAAGATTAAAAGCGGGGGCTCGCCCTAAAACGCCCCTTAGCAAAGCTAGATTTTACCAATTAGATGCACCCCTAAATTAATTCAAGAGAAAACAAATGGCGAAAAACAATTACAACTATGAGAAGCGGCAGAAAGAGCTCGCGAAGAAGAAAAAGAAAGAGGAAAAACGCCTGAAAAAATTAGAAAAGACTAGTGATGAAAGCCCATCCGAAGATCCTCTATTAGCTGATGATCAAAATACATCCATATAATTATGTCGTCTACTGTGCTCGCATAAAGCAGTAACTATACCGGCATCCAAGTGGTAGCAGATGTTGATAGACTTACGTTTTCAATCCAAATAATAGAGAACGTAAGTTACAGGAATCGTGTATCAACTCATTTTTCATGGGGCGATACTACCAAGTAATAAATTTAGTAAGTAAGTTAAATTAGGAGTATTGTATTGCAAACTGTAGTCAAGAAATGGTTCCGAGATAAAGAATCTGGATTTCTGGATAACGGGAATGGCCCAGATATAATGGTACGTAAAGCCGACCTTGTTAATTGTGCTTTTTTAAAAGTTGGTGTCACTGTTGAGTTTGAATGCTACTCAGAAAAGCGAGGGTTAATAGCCAAAAAGGTTAAGCTTTCAAATATGAAACGCTCGCAACAAGGTATTCGAGACAATAAACCCTACCGTCCAGGTGTAATGACTTAAGTAATTAACTGTCATTAAGCGGATTATGTCCCCGCAGAGCAAGACGATGCAATCTGACCATAAAAATTTCCAGGCAAAAAATGGCTGCCAACCTTTGTTGCCGCTGAGCGTGGCGTTATCAATAAAAATCTAATCCCAATCAGCTTGAAGTGCCAACAACCTAATGTCTGCAAAGTGGCTTGAGTTCAAATGGTGAATGCAACGCTAGCCTTTATATCACAGCCCAAAACGCCTGGTTTTAGCGAACAGTTGACCTTAAGAGCAACCTATTGCTAACTTTTCCTGTCCGCTGTCGACAGCCAGCTTATATTGCTAGTCACTTATTAAAAGCAAATTTTAAAGATTGGCTGGGTGTATTAATAAAACACCTTTTGTAATCGCAACTTAGTCAGTAGATTCAACATGAATCATTTCATCGTTGACATGCTGAAGTAATGGTTCGACTTCTTGATACGAAGATTTAAACCAAAAGTCTTTATCTTCGTTAGTAATAAGTACAGGCATACGTTTATGGTACTGACCACACTTAATATTAGGCTTTGTCGTTAAGGTGACTAATTCAGTAAATTCATGCTGAAACAATATACCTCCCATATACAAAGGTACTTTGTCAGTGTGCTCAAATAAATACTTAACTTTTTTACCCTCCTCTGTTCGCCATTCAAACCAACCGTTACATGGAATTAAACATCGTTGATATTGAAAAGCTTGTCTGAATGTGGGCTTGCTAGCAACGGTTTCAGCTTGGGCATTAATAATAAGCTTCTTTGACCATGAAGGTTTTATTCCCCAAAGGGCATTAACTTGATGGTAGTTTGAATTGCTATTAACTAACGTGGCAACTGATTGGCTAGGACTTAAGTTAGCATTCGTTTCTGCATTGAAAGGCGTATTAAATAACTCACTCACGATAGGTGAAATTGCTCTGTTTACACTAAATCGACCACACATACTTACCTCTACATTATTTTATCAACATGACTGCATCAACAGTTTATCTTAGGGATTTCTGACCAGTTACTCGTAGAGCGAGGTGATAAAAATTTTCGTCTCATTGCCCACTTTTCATTTTTTTCAGCAACTGCGACTTCAACAGTGCCTCTTCCATAGCGATGATTTATTTGGTCATAGCATTTCATTAAAGGCGGATTATTCACACTCAGCGTAAACATATCCTGTTGTTGAAATTGACTATTCTCTAGTTCAACACCTCCTACTCCGCAGCGATAAAAGCTAATGCCTTGCCTATAAATACTATCAAATACGTAAGAAATAGCACCTACGAGCTTTAAAGTATTGTCCGTCGCATTGGGGAATTCATAAATAACAGATTTTTTATAGTAACTGTCATCATGTGGTGAACTTGATGCAAAAATAACTAAGCGTTTAATTAAAGAGCCTTGCCTTCTAACTTTTGCCCCAACAATACTGGCGTGACTTGATAATGCAGCTTTAAGTGCATGATCGTCGGTTACTCGTTGCCCAAAACTACGTGTAGAAAATATCTCTTGTTTATCTTGCCCTATTTCATCCCAATTTAAGCACGGCATGCCGTTTAATTCATTCACTGTACGTTCAACGACGACACCGAACTGACCTCGCATTGCTTTAGGTGATTGATTAGCTAAATCCCAGCCATTTTTAAGTCCTAATATACTTAGCCGGTTACCCAACTTACTGCCAATACCCCAAACATCAGTGAGTGACATCCTAGAGAGGATTTCTTTACCAGAGGCTTTATCATCTATTACAGCAACACCATCAAAACCCGATAACTTTTTGGATGCATGATTAGCTGCTTTGGCTAATGTTAAGGTTGCGCCGAAACCTACGCCAACAGGTAATCGTGTTTCTCGCCACACAGCCTTTCGTATTACATGACCGTATTCGTGCCAGTTATCAATGCAGCTAAAGTTCTTAAAATGCAAGAACGACTCATCAATGCTATAGACATAATGATTATCAGAGTACCGCGCAATAACATTCATCATTCTTTCGCTTAGGTCAGCATATAGCTCATAATTTGAAGAGCGAACAACAACATTATGTTTATCTAAAAAAGACTTAATCTTAAAGTAAGGAACAAATTTAGGTACGCCTAACTGCCGTGCAAGAGGACAAACAGCACAAATACAACCGTCATTATTGGTTAAAACAACAACGGGTTTATGCCTAATGCTTGGGTCAAAGACCTTTTCCGCACGAGCATAGAATGAAACGGCGTCAACTAACCCAAACATGACAGCAGTACGGGGAGTTTTTTATGCAATCTAAAAGATACATTTACCACCCCTTCTATTTGAAAGTCATCACTTTCCGTTATTTTAATAGGTTTGTGATTATCTGAAGCGGATAGCAATAAAGCATTGTCAGTATCAATGATTTTGCAGACAAAGCAGCCATTGAAATTTGCCACAATCACAGAGCCATTACTAATATGCTCTACTCTATCAACAACAAGAACATCGCCATTAAAAATCCCTCTACCTTCCATTGACCGTCCATTAGCTAGACCGAAAAAAGTCGCATTAGGGTGCTGAAGGAGTAACTCTTCTAATGATAGATTTAGCTCTCTATATTCTGCTGCAGGTGATTCAAAGCCGGATATACCTGCTTCAATGTAAACGGGTATTACTTTCATAAAAAACCAATATAACTGTACATAAATACAGTATAGTGTTTTTTGGCAATATTTTGAAGTGGGTTCATCAATTAAAGAGCACTAAATTAGCCCTGTAGACTTCCCCTGACGTCACTAGATAGTTTGTAACTCAGAGAAATGCCAACAGCCTAATGAAAGCAGGAAAGGTAGTTTTCAATTTTAATAATCGTTACTTTCCCTTAACTAGGAGGGTCGATATTATTGGCAATACTGTTGTTTAAGCGAAACCAACCTGCAATAGAGTATCGATCTCGCCTAGCGGGTAATACTTCATGAGGAAATTCTTCACTTAAAAACACCACTATCGAGCCAAAATTAGGTGTTACGGTAATAACACTGTTATCAACGACTGAAGACCCTGGCGATTTATCATCATAAATAACTAACTCGCCACCATCGGCTGCAGACCAATGTTGATTAAGATATACCACCACAGAAAGCACACGATTACCTTCACCTTTAAAAGCGTCCTTGTGCTTCTTGTAAAAGTCGCCGTTAGCATAATGGGAAAAATGACTTTCAAAAGAGAATAAACCAAGAAACAAGCGTCTATTTAAATAGGCTTGTAGTGACTCTGACCACTTTATCCAAGCACAACCCGCTTCGCTGTTACTGGTTATCCAGCTAATTTCGTCTGTGCGAATAAGTTCGTCAATAATATGTTCTTTGGCTCGACCTATACCTGCACGTTTAAAGTTGTCATCTGGCAGTTCGGTAATATGTTGTAATAACAAGCTGGATAAATCGTCGGGTAAAGCGCAAGGACTGATACTGTAGCCCTTTTCAACAATGTCGTTGGCTATTGATTCAAACAGTGCATTGTCACCGCTAGAATGAGCCGTTTGAGCTAGCGTCAACTGCAAGATTTCTTAGGAGGTAAAATTAACATTACATGATAATCTAATAAGTGGGATATACGGCATAATAGCACTTTACACGCACGTTAGTGTCGGCTTTCATGCTCATAACTGTTTAACAAGTTGCTCGTTTATGGAAAGACTACTTTTGTGTTTTTACTGTGGCAAAGAGTAATCGTATTGAATTACAAATGCATTACTTCACTAACGAAGTAACTAACTTAGCTTATTGACAAAAATTGTTACATTGAATATTGAAAGTTAATTAATATATTGCTGCTCTTGTTATATGGTTCCATAACAATAAATCTGCAGAATCTATAAATGACCGTAAAAGATCACACTAGCTTACTTGAAGGGAAAATATCATCAACAATATGGCGTAATAGTCAGCCGATGTTTATGGCCATTTTATTGTTATTAATGTATGAGCTTTTGGAGTCGGGTTTAATTGCTTTAGGCAGTACCGCAACTTTAACTGCCTTTGGCTTTACTGTACCTATCACTGCAGCAATGACGGCTCTTGCTGTTGGCACCAGTATTCGTTGTAATAATAAAGTTGTAAAGTCAGCCTGTCTTGAAAGTAACAACTTGAGTCATAACATAAGCCTGACACTGCTCACCTCAGGGCTAACACTACTCATATTCACAATATTGGCATTAATATTTTCAGATCAACTACTGCAGGTATTAGGAAACAATCACTGGCTTGCTACCGAAGAGAGTATAAATGCGCCGAAATTAGCGGGTGAGCAATCAACTTACATGAATAATCGCTATTTTACCTGGATATTTTTAGGCGCTGTTTGGCAAATTAATGGCATATTGCGGGCGTTAAACTTCAGCCAACTTGCCAGTAATATTATGGTTGCTTGGGTCGTACTTAAGGGCAGCTTGGCATTATTACTTTTACTGCCACAAAGCCCTTTGTACTTTGATAGCTTAGTCGCTATCTCACTGGTACACGCTATAAGTGATATTAGCTTCACTCTAATTTCGCTTTATATATTACAGCAAAAAATAAAGCTTAGTTGGCCATCTTTAAATGAGTTTAGAGCTCAATGTAAGCAACCTAAACTAACCGGTATATTAGTTATTGGTCAACAACTTGTTACACCATTGAGTTTGGCGATATTAACAATAATTGCCGCTAGTTATAATCACACTTATGTAGCCGCGTTTGCTTTAATATTCAAGCTTGAAGCAATAATTTTATTAATTCCCATGGCATTAACGACTTCGATGCCAGCAATAATTGGCTTTAATTA
The DNA here is from genome assembly GCA_022969215.1 of Colwellia sp. Taxonomy (GTDB): domain Bacteria; phylum Pseudomonadota; class Gammaproteobacteria; order Enterobacterales; family Alteromonadaceae; genus Colwellia. Next base: position 5,907 of record JALJPA010000249.1, read on the forward strand.
CTGGACAGGTCATCACAATAGAGTGAAACAAGCATACCGCTATATGTTTGCTATTGTGCTAATAGCGCAGTTTGTTATTGCCATCGCTTTAAATTACACCGTAGATTTTTGGGCAAATTCATTATGTCCCCACGATAGCGTTACCATACATTTAAAACATTACCTTACCTGGTTGCCTTGGGGTTATATTGGCGCTGGGTGTGTCATTGTTTATCAATCTACCTTGAATGTTAAAGATAAAGCTATCAGTGCTAGTGCATTAGCTATTATACACCGCTTAATTCTAATGATTCCCCTTGCATGGTTTGGTTTCAATGATGGTGAATACTCACTTTACCCTGCGTTAATGCTAGCGCATTTATTGGCCGGAGTGTGTGTACTGTATTTCTTTAGAAAAGTGAACATTAGCAATATTAAAAAAACACCAAGACAAGAACAGCTTGCTACTTAAATTACGTTAAAAACGTGATCTAGTTACAGTGATTTACCATTAAAGTGAGGGATTGATAGATTTTAACAAGGCTAAAGTATTTT
>JALJPA010000025.1 GCA_022969215.1 Colwellia sp.
TACTCAAGTTGTGAGCAAGTAACTCTTCTTTAATTAATCGTTGCTGTGCTGGATGACGACCTTGCTCTAATTGCTCAATAGAAACATCGGGTGGTGGCCGATGAATAATGGCTAAGGCATCACTGAGCGTGTATTGCTCATTAAAAATATTGCTGGGCAGTAATTCTTCTACTTGGCCGCGCTGTAAGCGAATTAAAGCTTGTTCGGTTAAGCTGCGTAGTGAAACTTGTCTTAAGCCATCGGTACTGGGGTAAACCGGTGTTAAGGTCTCTTCTACTGAGGTTAATGCTCTATCGTCATCAAGGGCTTTGTACTCAGGATGAACTATTTGATAACCACGAGGACCACGCTTTATTTCACCATAACAGCGAATGTTGTTACCAATGGCTAAGCTATTTTTTTGACTGGCGGAAAAGCTGAAAAAACACAGTTGAATACTGCCAGTGCCATCATGGAGAGTAACCACCATCATGCGGCGTTTACCGTGGGTGATCTGGTTATCGGTAATTTCACCAATAATATTGGTTGAGGTACCCACTAATAATTCGCGCACTGTGCTGACACGGGTTTTATCTTCATAACGCAGTGGTAAATGAAAGAGCATGTCTTGCACAGACAGCAAGCCGATTTTCGCAAGTTTTTCAGCTAGACTAGGCCCGACACCCTTAAGAGTGCTGAGCGGAATTTGCGATAGCTTAGTGAGCGCTTCCAGTGCCATTGTTAGTACTTAGTCATCAATGTGTTGCCAAGCTTTTTTGTTCATTTGCATTTTTTGCCACCATTTTTCATCAGCGACAATTTGACCTGCTTCATCAATTTCAGGATAAGGCAAACCTTTACGCTGACAAGCCTCGGCAAAGATAGGATGACCACCTTCAAATAAAGTACGCTGACGACGTTCATGGCTCAAGCGCGGTTGATCATACATACCGGCTAATTGACGCTGGCGCTGTGCTTCGTATAAAACCACCGAACAAGCAACCGAAACATTTAGTGATTGCACCATGCCAACCATAGGAATAACAATGTGGTGGTCAGCTAGTTCAAGAGCTTCTTTTGAGGTACCAAATTTCTCCTGGCCTAAAATAATGGCAGTAGGCTTGGTATAATCAATTTCGGTAAAATTAACCGCTGTAGCAGATAAATTTGTCACTAATACCTGCATGCCCTGTGCTTTTAACGCGGCAATTGCATCAGCTGTCTTGTGATAGTTATGCACGTCAATCCAATTTTGGCTACCTGCGGCGCTACCACCACGTACTTCCGCCTCTTCACTCTTCCATACGGCATGAACATCACTAATACCAATGGCATCACAAGTACGCACAACAGCGGCTAAATTATGGCTTTTATGTAGGCCTTCCATACACACGGTTAAGTCTGGCTGGCGTTTGTCTAACATGGTATTAATGCGTGCTAATCTTTCTGGAGTCATTTTGAGTTTTCTTTAAAAATACTAATAATTTGATCAAATAGGCAAAATAAATGTAATTTAGGCAAAGCCGTCAAGCTGTGAGTCCATTGAGCTTATGCATATAAGTGAATTGGACGAACAGCGTAGACAATGCCGAATAAATATCATTCATGAAGCCTATTTTAGTTAACGCTAGGAAGTTCCATAATACCGTCAATTTCGATGGCCACATCTTTAGGTAATCTAGATACTTGTACCGCAGCTCTTGCTGGGTAGGGCTGGCTAAAGTAACGGCTCATAATTTCGTTAACCGTGGCAAAGTTACTTAAGTCCGTAAGGAAGATATTTACTTTTACCATATTGTTAATTTCACCACCGGCTGCATCACAAACGGCAACTAGGTTTTTAAATACTTGCTCTGCTTGTGCAGTAAAGTCACCTTCAACAACTTGCATCGTTTCGGCAATAAGAGGAATTTGTCCTGATAAGTAAACAGTATTATTTACTTTTACCGCTTGGCTATAAGTACCAATGGCACTTGGGGCTTTGTCTGTACTGATAATACTTTTCATAATACGTCCTGTTTAAACTGTTTTATTTAGCATACCACTAAATAGTTATGTAATTTGTTAGTTTACTAATGAGCAATAACCGCTGTGGTTATTTATTACGGATAACCCGTTGCACATCAATCATCACTTTAATCTTGCGAATAATATCAGCTAAATGAATACGGTCACGACAGGTGATTTCCATGTCTATTACGTATAAACCTGCTTCTTTTTCACCTGAGTTTAAGCTGTGCACATTAGAGCTGCATCGAGCGATAACATTGGTCAATAATGCTAAGGCACCTTGATGGTTAATTATTTCCACCCGTAGTTTAGCAATAAACTCTTTATCGATATCACTGTCCCACTTCACTGGGAACAAACTGCCTTGATCATGGCCTTTAATATTTCGACAGCCTTGTTGGTGTACCATTAAGCCTTTACCCGGGCTTAAGTAAGCTAAAATTGCATCGCCGGGAATAGGGCGACAACATTTACCGTAATTGACCAACATGCCTTCGGTGCCTCTTATCGGCATTTTAGCTTTAGTACTACTCGAATTTAGCTCAGTACCTTCGGTAAAACCATCGGTTAGCTGACGAGCAACACCTATACTTAAGGCATTACCTAAACCGATATTAGTCAGTAATTCATCAAAGGTCTTATTACCACTTTGTTGCACTACTTCATCAATTTTTTCTGGTGCTAAATCTTTAAGCTTGGTTTTACCAAGGGCGTGACTTAATAAACGAATGCCTAACGCATGGGATTCGTCTTTTTCACAACTTCTTAAGTAAGTTCTTATTTGTAAACGCGCTTTAGCGGTCACAACAAAGTTTAGCCAAGTCGCATTAGGTCGGGCTGCTGTAGAAGTAATGACCTCAATGGTTTGTCCTGAATCTATTGGCTGGCTCATTGGATAAGGTTTACGGTCCACCTTAACACCAACACAAGAATTACCAACATCAGTGTGTACCGCATAAGCAAAATCGATTGCGGTAGCGCCCATTGGTAGCTCAATAATACGACCATCGGGGGTGAAAACATAAATCTCTTCAGGAAATAAGTCAGACTTAACGTTTTCAATAAACTCAAAAGAACTACCGGCACTTTGTTGCAGTTCAAGTAGGCTTTGCATCCAACGACGCGCTTTCATTTGCGCTGTTGTGCCGGTGTTCTCACCGTCTTGTTTGTAAAGCCAATGCGCGGCAACACCTTTATCCGCCATTTGATCCATATCATGGGTACGGATCTGAATTTCTACCGGAATACCATGAGGACCAATTAACGAAGTATGCAGCGATTGGTAACCATTAGTTTTAGGAATGGCGATGTAATCTTTAAAGCGTGACTCAATGGGTTTGAACAGGTTATGCATGGCACCTAAAGCACGGTAGCAGTTGTCAATTTTCTCATTAACGATTACACGGAAAGCATAAATGTCCATGACTTCATTGAACATTAATTCTTTATTAAGCATTTTTTTATAAATTGAATAGAGATGTTTTTCTCTACCGACAATTTTCGCCTCAATGCCGCTTTCGGCTAAACGTGCGGCAATTTCTTTTTCAATGTTATCAACAATAGCTTTACGATTACCACGGGCACTTTTTACTGCGGATTTTAAAGCACGTGAGCGCATAGGATAAAGCGCTTCAAAGCCTAAAAGCTCTAATTCATTTTTTATATCATGAATACCCAAACGGTTCGCTATTGGCGCATAAATCTCTAAGGTTTCACGGGCAATGCGACGGCGCTTATCCGGTCGTAAAGAGCCAAGGGTACGCATATTATGTGTACGGTCGGCAAGTTTAATTAAAATAACACGAATGTCTTGCACCATAGCAAGTACCATTTTACGGAAGTTTTCCGCTTGCATTTCTTCTTTGTTATTAAACTTTAATTTATCGAGTTTACTAACCCCTTCAACGAGTTCAGCTACGGTATGACCGAACAATTCAGCTAATTCGTCTTTGGTTACTTCGGTATCTTCAATAACATCGTGTAATAAAGCCGCCATGAGTGTTTCATGGTCTAAGTGCATTTGGGCTAAATTAATCGCTACGGCAACCGGATGAGTAATATAAGGATCACCACTTGAGCGCATTTGACCATCATGGGCATCACGCGCAACTATATAAGCGTGTTTAAGTAGGTCAACTTGTACTTTTGATAGGTAGGTAGAGCTAAGTTCTTTTAATGGTTCAAATAGGTACACCTAATACTCCAAATTAAGGGGAAAACATGGGGGTAATTCGAGTATATACCCTAGTATAAATAGAATACGCGGCAATACGCTCTATTTACAAGGAAAAAATAAAGCTTAAGCAATAAAAAAACGCGTAACCTATTTTCTGACATAAGCAGAATGAGGTACGCGTTTTTAAGTGCTTAAAACTAAGTCCTTCTCTAAATAGAAGGAGTTAACTCTAGCTTAATTCGTCTTGTTGACCACCAACAATCGCTGCAACTGCATCTAATTCAGCAGTATCTTGCTGGATTTGCTGCGCACGATCAGAAGTGTTCATAATATCTGTAGTAATTAAGCCTGCTTCGATTTCACGCAAAGCAATTACCGTTGGTTTGTCGTTTTCGACTTCAACCAATGGCTCTTTTCCGCCCGTTGCAATTTGACGAGCACGACGTGATGCAACTAGCACCAAATCAAAACGATTACCGACTTTTTCTACGGCATCTTCAACAGTTACGCGAGCCATCTGGTCACTCCAACTAATAAACGAACTTATAAAATAGCTGCGTAGTTTACTGCTCACTCATTAATTAAGCAAGTAATACCATGTCCATTAAGCCACGCAACCGAGGAAATATTTTTTATCTTACTTATTTAGCCGATTCAGTCGCTGCACTGTTTAGTAGATTACTAAATAATTCTTGCTGAGCAATGCTTTGTTGACGACATTTAAGGCGCTGATTATTTACAATAATGGTTAGATCAAGCAGGGCTTGGTCAAAGTCATCATTAACGATAATGTAATCAAATTCATTATAATGAGAACATTCAGCTTGCGCCTGTTCCATACGACTGGCGATAACTTCTTCACTGTCTTGGCCACGACCACGTAAGCGATTTTCTAGCTCTTCTTTAGAAGGAGGGCTAATAAAGATAGTGGTTACGCTAGGTTTCTTCATACGAACTTGTTGAGCGCCTTGCCAATCAATATCAAGGAATACGTCAATACCTTGAGCAAGTTGTGCATCGATTGCCGCTGCAGATGTACCGTAATAGTTGCCAAAAACTTCGGCATACTCATAAAAGGCGTTGTTACTTATTTGTTTTTTAAACTCTTCAACGCTAACAAAGTGGTAATGTTCCGCATTATTTTCACCAGGACGAGCATCTCGGGTGGTATGAGAAACGGATACCTGCATAGCTCTTGCGGATGCTTGATTATCTTGCTTTAGCAAAGCATTGATAAGGCTTGATTTTCCTGCACCACTTGGCGCAGAAAGAATAAATAAATTACCGGGAACAGTCACAGGGGTTTCCTTGAATCACAAATAAGTAGTAGTAAATGGAGTCATTCATTACGCCATTTTCTTATAAATTTTAGCCAATAAAAAAGGCTGATGCACATTTTACTCTATTAGAATAAAAAAAGCTCAGCCAGATTTTATTTATACTTACTATCTGTGATTTATTGCAGTACTAAAGCACTTTAGCAATAGATTGCGCTAAGTAGTCCACATTCTCAGTTGAGTAACCAGCAATACTCATTCGGCTAGAGCCAACTAAATAAATACTGTAATCATCTTGAAGTTGTTGTACTTGCTCAGGGCTAAGACCTAAGAAAGAGAACATACCGCTTTGACGACTAATATGGCTAAAGTCTTGTGTTACACCGTTTTCAATTAGCTTAGTAACGATTAAGTTACGGTTATCGCTAATGCGGTCACGCATGCCTTTTAATTCGCTATGCCATTCTGTGCGCAACTCTTCTGACGTTAGAATTGTTTCAACAATAGCCGCACCATGTGCTGGGGGCATAGAATAGATAACACGGGCATTATAAAGTAATACCGATTGAGCCAGGTCAACGGCTGTGCTTGATTTACCAATAATGGTACAAGCACCGATACGCTCACGGTATAAGCCAAAGTTTTTAGAACATGAACTACAAATGATCATTTCTTCAACCGATTCAGCCATTAAACGTAAACCGTAAGCATCATCTTCTAAGCCAGTACCAAAACCTTGGTAAGCCATATCAAGTAATGGTGTAAAACCAACACTTTTAGCTACATCAGCAACTTGTTGCCATTGCTCTTTATTTAAATCCATACCGCTTGGGTTGTGACAACAAGCGTGTAATAACACCACATCATCTTTACCAACTTCTTTAAGTGCATTTAACATGCCGTCAAAGTCTAAGCTCTTATTTTCATAATCGTAATAAGGGTAGGTTTTAACATTTAAGCCAGCTGCCGCAAAAACACCATTATGGTTAGCCCAAGTTGGGTTACTTACCCAAATAGTAGCACCCGCTTTACATGACTTGATAAATTCACCAGCAACACGTAAAGCGCCAGTGCCACCAGGTGTTGAGATAGTGCGAGCACGATCTTCCGTTAGTACTTTATGATCGCTGCCAAAAATAAGCTTAGCTATTTCTGCGTTAAACAATGGTGAACCACCAGGGCTAATATAAGCTTTACTCAATTCAGTTGATAAGCGATGTTGCTCAGCTTTTTTCACACAGCTAAGTATCGGAGTGTTTCCTGCGGCATCTTTGTAGACACCAACACCTAAATCGATTTTTAGTGGGTTGGTATCTTTTTTATATTTAATCCCTAATCCTAGAATTGGATCAGCAGGTAAAGCTTTTAAACTTTCGAACATGACAGAAGTTTCCTTTATGTTAGATGAGAGCAGAGTAAATAAGGCATTATCGCTATTATTGACCTACAAACTCTAAAAATTTTAATTAACCAAGCATAACCCAAGCTTAAGGCGTAATTAAAGTGCTATTTACACCATAATGTGGCAATGCTAAGAATAAATTGTCTGGATTTTGTTCTTTGATTATAAGTGTAATCAATATTTATAAAGTGAATTTATTAGTTTTTAGTAATAACTAAATGTAATTAGAAACTATTGCTAAGGGCTGCAAATACACCGATTATACCGCCAAATATGCCACCCCAAACCACCAACCAGCCTAAATGTTTCTTGATCATTTTTTGAATGATTTCTTTGACTAATTGTGGTGTTAATTCTTCGAGACGCTTTTCGATAATATCGCTAACTTTATCCCGCATGCCGGAAATTATATCAGGTTGCTCTAACTCTTCGCGCAACAGGGTATTAAATTGCTCACTTTGGGTAATGTCTTGCATGGCGATTTTCATCTTCTCAATGAAGGGTTCTTTCATCGGTTGAATTGCCTCACTGCCACCCACCATGGCGAGCATAGGACCAAATGACGATTGCTCAATAACTTCCACTAAACTCTTAAACGCTGGGCTAAGGTCAACTTTATCAATAACGGGAGATAAGTTGATGGTGCTGGCTTTGCCTGAGCTATCAGAAAGAAATCGGTCGATGTTTTGTTCAGTAAAAAATTCTTCCATCATCAATTGACGAATGGCTACTTTGAATTCTTCAAAACGTGCAGGAATAACACCTGAACCATAAAGTAAAGGGACTTTTTCAAAGAGCATATGCACGGCCAGCCAGTTAGTGACTGCGCCAGATAAAGCGAAAAGGCCTAAAGTGAAAAGCAAATGTTGCTCGCTAACATAGCCCCCTAACGTACAAGTTAACGCAATAAGGTTGGTGATAAGGCTTTTGTTCACGAAACACTCCACAATGATTTGGTTAAATTATAAAAGTGGCTATGATAGCATTTAATTTACTTATACCAATTCCATTAAACTTATTCAGATCTAGTTATGCTAAATCCAATGACTTTATCGCTGTTAATAGATTGGGTATTACCATAAAAATAGATAAAGGCTCTGCCATGAAAGTTTCCTTAAAAGCTGTACTGACCTTAACGACGTTATTTTTTATTAGTGCTTGTGACGCTGATAACTCTGCAGATTCAATGTGGCGCAAGTTGTCCCTTGATAATACTGTGTTGTTAACCTTACCCCATGGCAAAGTCGTTATTGAACTGGCGCCGCAATTCTCGCCAAAAAATGCCGGACAATTTAGTAATTTAACCCAGCAAGGTTTTTATGATGGCACTAAATTTTATCGTGTTATCGACGGTTTTGTTGCGCAAGCAGGACCCAAAGATGGTAGTAAGAAAGATAAATCAGTACCGCTATTAGCAATGGAATCGGAATGGCACACCGATAGTAAATGGCGCTATACCCCAGTACAGCAACAAGATTTATTTGCCCAGCAAACCGGATTTAAAGACGGTTTTGCTTTGGCTTATCAAGCGGATGAAAACGCTAACTCCGGTAAAGCGTGGCTAACGCATTGCCCGGGGACCATCGCTATGGCTAGGAACAATGATGCCGATTCAGCCTCAAGCCATTTCTATTTTGTTATTGGCCAAGCGCCACGCTATTTAGATCGAATAATGACCATATTTGGTCGCGTGGTTTACGGTATGCAGCACATCCAAGCAATACAGCGCACCGAAGTTGTTGAAGGGGATTATGCGGTCGATCATCGAGACTTTACTAAAATCGTCAGTATGCAGCTGATGAGTGATGTAGCAAAAAATAAGCAAGTTCATATTGAAGTAGAGAATACTGAATCAATGGCCTTTGCCGAACGCTTGGTGAAACGCCGTACACGGGATAATACCTTTTTCTATAAAAAACCACCGCCGGTACTCGATGTTTGCCAAATTCCGATTAGAAGTCGGTTAGTTAAATAGAAAAAGTAGATAAATGAAAGGCGGCACTATCAAGAGCGTGTACCTGTTATTACTTTGTAATCAGAGTTGGTTTCGGGTGTTCTGATTTTAGCTATATGTTAATGTAGGTTATCATTTGTACACTTAGTCACATATAACCGCTAAACAGAGTCGATATTTTGCAGCTTTTTACTTTAATTAAGGATTTGCTAAATTCATTGCCTAAGCAAAGTGCCTTTATAGGTATTATCCTATTTTCATTGGTTATACCGAGTGGTTATGTTTTGGCTGACATTCAACCACGCAGTGCTAGTCTCAATTATTCACAAAAATCGCTATCAAATGCAGGTAATCCAGCATCTGCGGCCTTAATAGTTGCCCGTAAAGATCCCCATGTTATGACGGGTGGTTCTATTGAGCTGGGTGGTGGAATTGAATACGGTAATCTCGATGAGTTGTTTGCCAAAATCGATGAATTATCTTTATTATTTAATCCTCCGAGCGATGGTGATGACGGTAGTGATATAGAATTACCGCCAACACCAGAGAATCCCATTAGGGATTACACTTGGGAAGATCTTTTTACCGAGTATCCAGAGTTAGAAGACCGCCTCGATATAGTTAAAACTAAAGTAATCACCACCGCCGGTTTATTAGCGTTAATTGCTACCGAGGGTTATGGCAAAGCTGAGGTTACCAGTGATGCAAGCTTTGTCCTAAGTGAAGATTTATTTGGTGGCACCTTGTTATTTGGTGCCGCATTCAAAGGCAACTCAAAAGCCGTCGGAATTTTTGAGGATATTGATTTTGACTCAGAGCAAGCTAAAGAGCAATTGCAGACTATTCCTGGCTTTACCGAAGATGACCCAGTGCAAGAGCTAGATCTATCCGGTGGCATCACCTTATTCTACAATCCTGCGAATAATAAAGTCAAAATGACGGTCGATAATGACAGCCTATTACTGATTAAAGCGGCCAAAGTATCACAGTTTTCATTAGCTTATAGTCGTAATGCTCTGCAAAGTGATGTTGGAGACTTGTATTGGGGCATTAAACCGACCTTTTATCGTGTTGGTTTAACCAATGTTGGTACTCGTATTGGCGAGATCACCGATGCAGAAGCTTTATTTGATGATATCAAGGATGCAAATTTCATTTATGAAAATGGCTTTGATATGGATTTAGGTATAGTTTGGGCAGCCGACCATTATCAACTAGGCGCTTCACTGACCAGCGTATTTGAACACACCTACGAATTTCCTGAGCTTGATAGAAATCGGTTTAGTTCAGAAAATATCCTCAGCAAATTAAATTATCACGAGGTGTTTACTATGGAGCGGCAGTTGAAAATCGAAGCGGGTATTTTCACTGACCAACGCCATTGGAGCTTAAATATTGAGCTTGATGCCAACCCTGTTGTTGACCCAATGCATGATGAATATCAGTGGTTTACCTTAACCGCAGGCTATGCAGCCGATAGTTGGTGGTTACCTAGCGCACGTTTAGGTATGAGCAGAAATTTAGCGGGCACTGGCTTAGGTTATGTTAATGCGGGCATTACGGTAATGAAATTTATTAATCTCGATGTTGCCACCACGCTAGATACGGTTACCTTAGACGGTAATGAAATGCGTCGCGGTTTTAACCTGCGCTTAGGTGTACAATTTGATTATTAGCTAATACCAATCCCACTAAAGTATGTGATCATTTCTACTTGCTAAAATTACCAACTACTTCGTTATTTATTTAATAATTAACGCAGCATGGATGCAGTTTATAAGACAATGCAGGAGCATATTGTCCTGAACAACTAGTCATTAAAGTAAATGTCTTGTATTTGGCAACTTTCTCTACGTATAAAGTAGATCAGCTAATTAATGGAACGGGTATAACTAATAAAGAGTACTTTATACGGCTGGTTTATAGCTAATGCTAATAATATCAAAAACACGCTCACCTTCAGGGGTTTTTACTACCACTTCATCATCAACCGCTTTACCTAATAACGCCCGCGCTAGAGGAGCATCAATACTGATCTCTCCTCGCTTAACGTCCCACTCATCAGGACCAACAATACGGTAAACTATTTCAATATCATCTTCATTAACTAGTGTCACCCAAGCACCAAAAAACACTCGGCCTTCCTGCTGAGGATCTGGGTAAACAATATTTAAGTCTTCAGTACGTTTCATTAAAAAACGTACTCGGCGATCAATCTCACGTAAACGTCGTTTACCATAAATATACTCAGCATTTTCACTGCGATCGCCCTGCGCAGCCGCTTCACTGACGGAGCGAGTAATTTTAGGGCGCTCGTCTTTCCAAAGAAACTTTAGCTCTTTATCTAAACGGTCCCAGCCTGCGCGAGTAATGTAGTTTGATTTCTTCATAGATTACTTGTTAATAATGACTGTACTAAGTATCAACATAATATCAAAAATGTATAGCATATTGGTATAACTAAAAAACAACGACCATACTGTTAATTAGATTTTCTATTGCATTGGAAGTGTCAATGAAAGCATTGATTGTTGAACCATCGAGAGTTTACCGATTATTACTTCATGAATTCTTATATGGCTTCTCTATAAGTCATGAGGAAGTATCTACTGGCGAAGCCGCATTAACAGAGCTAAGCAGTAATAAAGTTGATCTAGTTATTGTGGCAATGAATTTAGTCGATATGACTGCACTTACCTTAGCAAAACAGATAAAGGCTATCTCTGGTATGGAGGATAGTCAAATTGTGGTCATTACCGGTGAACAAGAGCAAAGTAAGCTAGCGAAAATGAAAACCATAGATGTTAATTATGTTTGCCAACGTAATGAGTTACCTAAATTTAAAGATATTTTAACGGAATTAACTAAAGATCATTTAGCAGTAGCGCAAATAACAGGTCGAATCTTATATATTGAGGACCATTTGACCTTAGCAAATATGACTAAAGATATTTTGCAGCAAATGGGACTGGTAGTCGATCACCATAAAACGGCTGAAGACGGTTTGCTTCATTTTGAAAGAGCCGATTATGATTTGGTGCTATTAGATATTATCTTACCCGGTGATAAAGATGGCATTACCATGATTGAGGAAATTAGAGCAAGAACGGATGATAAGCAATTAACGCCTATTCTAGCTATGTCAGCTATGACTAAGTCCAGTCAAAAGATTCATGCTCTGCAAGTTGGCGCGAATGATTTTATTAGTAAACCGGTGATTCAAGCGGAGCTTATTGCTAGGGTCAAAAATCTTGTTGTCGCTCGACAACTCTTTATAAAAATGCTCAGCCAGCAACAAGCATTAGAGCAATTAGCGATGACGGATCAGCTAACGGGTTTGCATAATCGTCATTATTTAAATGCCGCAATACAGCCAGCACTTAGTTTAGCCAAGCGACACAGTTATGCCTTATGTTTAGTCATGATCGATCTTGATAAGTTTAAGTACATCAATGATACCTTTGGTCATGAAATCGGTGATGAAGTGTTAGTTAATATTGCTAATGTGCTGCAAAAGAACTGTCGGCTAGAGGATATCGCTATTCGTCTCGGCGGCGATGAGTTTTTATTGGTGTTACCTCATTGTGAGCAAATACAAGCGCAGAAAATAGCCAGCAGAATATGCGTGGAAGTGAGTAATATTAATTGCAGTGCAGAAAAGGTTAAAGTCGCTGCCAGTTTTGGTGTTAGTTCTACCGAGCAGGGCGGTTTTATTTTTAAGGCATTGTTAAGTTTAGCCGATCAAACCGCCTACCAAGCAAAAGCGCAAGGGGGTAATACTGTCCATTGTTTTGAGTAAAAGCACTTGCAGAAGCCGCAGTAATTTTCGTAAGAATAGTTTTCTGTTATCATGTCCACCTACTCTTAATCTTGTTGGAATCTCAATTCAATGTTAACTATTGCCGAGCAAATCGCTCAAGAACTCAATGTTAACGCGGTACAAATTAATGCCGCTATTACCTTGCTTGATGATGGTGCTACTGTGCCATTTATTGCCCGTTACCGTAAAGAAGTTACTCAAGGTTTAGATGATAACCATCTTCGTCACTTAGCACAGCGGTTAAGCTATTTACGTGAGTTAAATGACCGCCGAAAAGTCATTTTAACCAGCATTAAGCAACAGGATAAACTCAGCCCTGAGCTGGAAAAATCAATTCTGCAAGCCGATAATAAAACCCGTTTAGAAGATTTATATTTACCCTATAAGCCAAAGCGCCGTACTAAAGGCAAGATTGCCAGTGAGGCAGGTATAGCGCCTTTAGCGAACAAACTATTTAATAACTGGCAACTTTCTCCCGAACAAGAAGCAAAAGCTTTTATCAATCAGGCGGCAGGGTTTGCTGATGTAAAGTCGGTACTTGATGGTGCGAGTTATATTCTAGCCGAACGTTTTAGCGAAGATGCCAATTTATTAGCAAAACTGCGTCGTCATTTATTAAAACAAGCACATTTAACCAGTAAACTAGTTAAGGGCCAAGAGAAAGCAGCAGCTAAGTTTCGAGACTACTTTGCCCACAGTGAAAAACTAAGAACGGTACCTTCTCATCGTATGTTAGCGATGTTGCGTGGCAGAAATGAAGGTTTTTTACAACTTCATATCGATGTTGATCCCGGAGAAGAGGCAAGAGTATGCAGTAGTGCTGAGCAAATGATTAGTGAGCACTTAACTTTGCGCTTAACTAATCAGGCCGCTGCCGAGTTTTTAACTAAGGTTGTACAACTCACTTGGAAAGCTAAATTAAGTATCAGTTTAACCAATGAATTGGTTACTAGCTTACGTGAGCAAGCTGAAACCCAAGCGATAGAGGTTTTCTCTAATAACCTTGCCGATTTATTGATGGCTGCTCCTGCTGGTCCACAAGTCACCTTGGGTTTAGATCCTGGTTTAAGAACAGGCTGTAAAATTGCTATTGTCGATGGCACCGGTAAGTTATTACATACAGCTACCATCTTCCCACATGCGCCGCAAAATCATTGGGATAAGTCAGTAAGAACCTTAGTTAATATTTGTCGTCAACATAAAGTCGAGTTAGTGGCTATTGGCAATGGCACAGGCTCGCGTGAAAGTGACAAATTAGTTGCTGAAGTTATGCAAACTTTTAAAACTGATGAAAGCAAAGTGCAATTAACTAAAATGATTGTAAGTGAAGCCGGGGCATCTGTTTATTCTGCCTCTGAATTTGCCGCCAATGAATTTCCAGACCTTGATGTGTCAATACGGGGCGCTGTTTCCATTGCTCGACGATTACAAGATCCCTTAGCTGAGTTAGTAAAAATTGACCCTAAAGCAATTGGTGTCGGCCAATATCAGCATGATGTTAGCCAAAGCCAGTTGAGTAAAACCCTTGATGATGTCGTTGAAGATTGTGTAAACGCCGTTGGTGTTGACTTAAATAGTGCCTCTGCAGCGTTATTAACCCGTGTTTCAGGGTTAAACAAAACCATGGCTAATAACATTGTTGCTTTTCGAGATAGCCAAGGACGCTTCACTAATAGAAAGCAATTGAAAAAAGTTGCCCGATTAGGGCCAAAAGCTTTTGAGCAATCAGCGGGGTTCTTACGTATCACAGACGGTGATAACCCGTTAGATCAATCTGCCTTGCACCCTGAGAGTTATGCCTTGGTAGAGAAAATAATCAAGAAACTACAACTTGATATTACTCAGGTGCTCAACAACAGCGCACAATTAAGTGCTTTAGATATCAGCCAATTAACAAATGATGATTTTGGTGAAGTTACGGTAAAAGGAATTATCGATGAGCTAGCAAAGCCCAATAGAGATCCACGGCCAGAGTTTAAAACCGCTAGTTTTGCTGAAGGTGTAACTAGCATGGCTGATTTAACTTCAGGTATGATACTTGAAGGGGTGGTGTCTAATGTTGCTAACTTTGGTGCTTTTGTTGATATAGGTGTGCATCAAGACGGTTTAGTGCATATTTCATCAATAACTAATAAATTTATCAGTGACCCACGTGAAATTGTTAAGGCAGGGGATATTGTTAAGGTGAAAGTGGTAGAAGTAGATGTTGCCCGCAAACGCATTAGTTTAACAATGCGTTTGGATGAGCAAACTAACGCAGCAACTAACAAGCCTTTTCAGCCAACAGATAATGGTAAACGTGATAACAATAAAGCAAAAAACCAGGTGAGCAGTAGCAATAATCAAAGAAAATCCGCAGTAAATCAAAATAAATCAAAAGGTAAAACAGTGGATAATGCCGCTATGGGTAACGCTTTCGCAGATGCTTTTGCTAAGCTTAAGAAATAAAAATAACTATTTTTAATTAATTGTCGAAATAGTGTTGACTATCGTAATGAGAATGATTACTATTTACTTGGTTGCTTAGGCAGTGAATGCTCTCTCACTAAATAAGCAGCGGCAAAGTATGGAACTTAGTGGTTATGCTCCAGGACACATAACCACTAGGTGACCACTTTAGGATTCTACAGAGTTTTGCTCAGTTCAATTCGACTTTAAAATTTTTGATGGTTTAGCCAGTAACATTTTCTTGATGGAAATGTGTTACTGGCTTTTTTATGCCTGTTATATTTTGACTACTTAAATTCAGAAAAGTTAACAAATAGTGTTGACATTAGTAATGAGAATGATTACTGTTTACTTAGTTGCTTAGGCAGTGAATGCTCTCTCACTAAATAAGCAACAGAGAAGTACGGAACTTAGTGGTTATGCTTCAGGACACATAACCACTAAGTGACTACTTTGGGATTCTACAGAGTTTTGCTCAGTTTAATTCGACTTTAAAATTTTTGATGGTTTAGCCAGTAATATTCTCCTAATCGACAAATATTACTGGTTTTTTTATGCCCTTTTTAAATGATTACTTCGTTAGGGGCGTTGGTATTAGTACTTTGTTATTGCCGCTAAATTTTAAAGCGACCAACAACCTCAGACATAGCATTACTGCTGACCTTCAACTTCTGGCTCGTTTCACTAAGTTGCTCGGTAGTCGCGAGAGACTCATCGGTCATTCCTGCTAAATCATTAATACGTAAATTAACCTCATCAGCAGCTTGGCTTTGTTGTTCAGTCGCTCTGGCTATTTGTGTGTTCATATCAGAAATAACTTCCATCAAACGGTCAATTTCAGAAAGGGAATCATCTGCCTTTGCTGTTTGCTCAACGGTTTTCAGGGAGATGTCTTGGCTGACCTTCACCGCAGCTACGGCTTCTTGCGCTCCAGCTTGTAATTTTTGTATCATCTGTTGAATTTCATTGGTGCTTTGTTCAGTACGATTAGCTAAAGTACGTACTTCATCGGCTACTACGGCAAAACCACGGCCTTGCTCACCAGCGCGTGCAGCTTCTATTGCGGCGTTTAGCGCTAACAAATTTGTTTGCTCAGCAATGCCTCTAATCACATCCAGAACAGAGCCAATATTGTCACTTTCAGAAGCAAGGCTGGCAACCACTTGACTAACCTCATCAATATTGCTCGACAGAGATTGCATTTGTTTGATGGTATGAGAGATGATTTCTTTGCCGTCAGAGGTATTATTTCTGGCATCATTTGCTGCTTGTTCCGCAGAGCTAGCATTATCACTCACTTCCTTAATTTGTGAGGTCATTTCTTCCATTGCAGTGGCAACTTGCACGGTAATGTCGTTTTGATTTTGTATTAGCGATTGAGTGGTATCACTAGCGCCAGAAACAGCTTCGGCATGGTCTAAAACTTGTGAGGTGTTATCGGCGACATCTTGTAATAACTGCCGCATTTTACCGGTGAACTCATTAAAGTAGTTAGATAAACGAGAAATTTCATCTTGACCGCTATCATCTAAAGACTTGGTTAGATCGCCTTCTCCTTGGGCAATATCTTTCATTAATTCAGCCGCTGAGCGGGTAGGAATTAAGATGCTATTACCAATAACATAACTTAAGCCAATGATCACAATGGCAATAACTACGCTATCTATTATGATCATATTACGTTGTTCGGCAAAGGTCGCATCAATATCATCTAGGTAGGTGCCGGTACCAATAATCCATTGCCAAGGGGTGAAACCTTTGACAAAACCAATTTTGTCAACAGGATCATCAAAACCAGGTTTGGCCCATTTGTAAGAGACAAAGCCTTCCCCTTTAGCCTTGACTATATTCACCATATCAATAAATAAAGCTTTGCCGTCAGGATCTTTAACACCAGCAACATTCTTGCCATTGAGCTGTGGCTTTATTGGGTGCATTATCATGTTAGGGGTAAAGTCATTAACCCAAAAATAATTGTTGGTATCGTAGCGTAAACTGGCAATAATATTTAAAGCCTGCTTTTGTGCTTGTGCCTCAGTGAGTTCGCCTTTTTGTTGTAAGGCATAATGATGTTCCACTATACCGTAAGTGCTATCTATTAATTCGTTGGTGGTGAATTTTTTTTGTGTCATTAAGGAATGGTATTCTTCTGACAAGCTCATGGCATCTAGCGCAGTGATGCCAATAATAATTAAGGCCACCAGCATGGCTAACCTTTGTTGTATGCTGAATTTACGTAAAAAATCCATTAATCATTCTTCTATATCAGCTAACTGTATTTATCAGTTTAGTTCAATTTTTATCATAATCACAAAATGTAAAAGATAAATAACAGCGTTGAAAAAGTGATAATTAATTACTAAACTTTCAGGAGGTTTAGTTGTTATTTAATGTCTGTTAGTGGGATGGTTATTTTAAAACTCTTACCCTGGGCTTGTTCTGTGATCAGCTCTATGGTGCCCTTTAATTTTTGGGTAACCAGGTTGTAGACAATATGTGCTCCTAGACCTGAGCCCCCTTGGCCTCGCCTCGTGGTATAAAAGGGTTCAAATAATTGCGCCTTAGTATTTTCATCAAGTTTGCAGCCATTATCGCCGTAGATAAGTTCAATATTCTGAGCTGAGGCCTTAACATCAATGGTGATTTCACCCTTGTTATCGCTTTGCTCAGTAAAGGCGTGTACTAAACTATTGATGATCAGGTTATTAGTGATTTGTGCAAGGGCTCCTGGGTATGAGTTAATAACTATGTCCTTTGCGCAGGAAAGTTTAATGGTCACCTGAGCTTGCTTTGCTTTTGGCCTTAATGATCTAAGCACATCTTCTAAATAATCGTGCACATTAAGGGTACGAGCATCATCGACAACACTATCCACCGCAATAAGCTTAAAGCCCTCAATTAACTCAACAGCCCGGCTAATATTGCGTAATGAAAGGTCAAAACCTTGTTCAAGTTCTTCGGTAAACTTTGACAGTTGCTGAGAGCTCAATGTTTTGTCGTCCATCGCTTTAATAATAGTTTGGCATTTTTCCTTCATAAAACTGATCGAGGTAAGGACTATGCCTATAGGGGTGTTCACTTCGTGGGCTACCCCTGCAACCAAGCCACCTAATGAAGCCATTTTTTCATTTTCTAATAACTGACCTTGGGTAAGTTTTAGTTCTTCGAGTGTTTTATTTAACTCACTATTACTTTGGCTCAATGCTTGGGTTCTTTCTGTTACTCTGAGCTCTAAACCTTCATTGAGTGAATTAACGACCTGTTCCGCTTTTAATCTTTGCGTGACCTCGGTTTCTAATTTGGCTATGGTGTCGAGTTGCTGTTTGGCATGGCTTTCAAGTAATTCACGTTTTTGCTGGTGAAAGTTAACTTGCTCAAAGAGCTCTTTAGGAGACAATTGTAATTGCGCAAAAAAGTGGGAAAAATAAGTAGCTAATTGTTCTTCTTCATCGGCATCGATTAAATTAATGTTATTAAAGGCTTTATAGGATGAGGCCATACCAATGGCGCCGGCTAAAGCATTAAGTGCGGCATTTTTTAACGAAGACAATTCAACGATATTAATATTTTCTTGATCATGTATTTCAGCTTTTACTAACGATTGTTGCAGTTTTGACTCTGCTAACTGTTCAGGTAGATATTGCAGAAAAACTTCTGTGATAAGTCGCTTCTTATTGAGCAAGTTAATATCTGCGGTTGTGCCTTCAGCAAAATTGTTTTTAAGGTATATATTTTTAATATCAACAAATTGGTGTGATATCTTTTGCTCCTCCTCAGACATTTTAGTAAATAAAGAAACTCCGACGTAGCAAAGAACATTGGCAAGTAAGCTCCATATAAGACCATTTGTTAATGGACTTATTCCTTGAATGGCAAAAAGTTGCTCAGGGTTAAGCCAATAAAAGAAGCCACTATCTTGAGATAATATCGACCAATCTAACCAGCCAGACCGAATTAAAGAGGGTAACAAAGAACAATAAAACCATACACAAGCACCAACACTAAGTCCGGTGAACGCACCTGACAAATTACCTTTTCGCCAAATTAGTCCTCCTATTAATGCTGGCGCAAATTGTGCTGTGGCAACAAAACTAATGCTACCAATATTGACTATAAGTTGAGAGTCACCAATAGCGCGATAATAGAATAGACTTAAGAAAAGAATGGCAAACACCATTAACCAACGTAAAGGTAATATTTGACGTTTTAGGGCTGACAGTGCAGGGGTCTGCATGATAACCGGCATCAAAATATGGTTGGTCAGCATGGTGGAGAGCGTCATAGCACTGATCATTATCATGCCTGTTGCGGCAGCAAATCCGCCTAGAAAGGTAATAAGGGCTATAAAAGGTGCATGGTTTGCTAGCGGCTCAGTTAGTAATAATATACGTGACGACTCAAGTGCTCCTGGCGTTATTAAACCGGCTAATGCCACTGGGAAAGTGAACAAATTGATCAATAATAAATACAGCGGGAAAAGCCATTTAGCCCGGTCTAAAAATTTAGCGTCGCTACATTCAACAATGCCAACATGAAATTGTCTGGGCAGGGTGATAATGCCTAAAGCACCAATGAGCATAAAACTGAGCCACTGCTGGGTAGTTATGGTCAGCACCTTGGGATTAAATTGTGCCTCATGGGCAAACTCCGCAAAGATACTAAACACTCCAGGTTTGATCATATAGCAAATCCAGAGGCAGCCAATGAGCATAGCTAATAATTTTAGAATACTCTCACCCGCCAACGCGACCATCATACCGGGATGTTTTTCGGTTGGATCTATATGCCGGACACCAAAAATAATGGTGAAAAATGCCATCATCAAAACAATAATTACATCTAGATAATCAAGAAACGCTAGGGTCTGCTGGGAGTTATCAGTCAGTATTTGAAAGCTATCAATGACCGACTTTAGTTGAATGGTCAAATAGGGGGTGATGCCAATTACGCACAATAAACTAATTAATGCCGCTAACGCTTGCGACCTTTTATAACGGACCGAAATAAAGTCGGCAATACTGGTTGAGTGAAATTCATTTTTCAATAGCACCATTTTTTTTAACAGTGGTGTCATAAAAATAAAGGTCAAGGTGGTGCCTAGATATAAGGCGACTGGAAATAATCCTTGTTTAGTCGACACGGCAATATTGCCAAAAAATGTCCAGGAAGTACAAAAAACAGCCAGGCTTAAGGCGTAAGTGTTGGCAGAGTTACGTATTCGTTTAGCCGCTTTACTGTCCGACTGACCCCATTGAGCCAAGAAAAAGAGCGAGATAATATAAAGGGCTAATAAGATAAGTACTTGGCTAAATGAAATCAATTATTGTGATTCCTTTAGTACAGAATCAGTTTTCTTGGCGGTGTTATTATCGACCTGTGTGGGACTTAAAGCCGATAAAAAAATGACCAATGACCAGCTAATAAAAATGAATAGCCAGTTTGCAAACAAAGATACTTCATCGACAAGAACTAGGGGGATGATAAAAACCAGAAAAGCGAGTATCGCTAGGAAGGCTTGTCTGCCTATATTCTTGGTCATTTTATCAGCCTATATTGCGGGAATAATACTTCAGTATAGGTATAAAAAGTTTCTTTTATCAATCTATGTCATCGAATAGGCAAGCTTATGTTTTCCCATAAAAAAAGGGAAGCAAATGCTTCCCTATAAAATAACCTCAACGAGGTTAACTAACGCAAGGTGTTATATAAACTATAAGACGAATTTGGTTGAAAATTGCACATAGTCAGAATCAGCATTTGATTCAGCCATTTCAAAGTTACCCACTTCTAAACCAAAAGATAACTGCTTTGTTACGTTTTTAAAGATGTTGACTCCCCAGTGAGAACGATCTGTATCACGAAGATCAGTTGTGGTATTACCATAGAATACTGAACTACGCATATCGTCTGTCCAGAAATGACGATAAGCAACCATGATAGAGGTGGTATCTTCTGCTTCCCAACTACCTGTACTATTTTGAGCTACGTCTGTAGAAGCGGTAACACCCACGTAACGGCCGACATTACCACCGTGTACTTGAAAGCGAAAATCATCTTTACCAAAGGTATTAATACGTCCGGCAACACCGAAACCTATTGCAGACTCAGAGCCATCAAGGGTTTGTAATTGTCGAGCTAAACCAGAAACAGAAACATTACCCCAGTCGCCTTTAAAGGTATATTTACCAATAAAGTCTGGAATGGAATCATTGCCATGAACACCTTTGTATGTTTCAGGGTTTTCAATAGAAAGTTGTAAACCACCATTGGTATATCGAACTTGACCTTGACGAATAAAGGCCGAGGCTACTAACGGGCCGCCAAAATCGGCTGCTTCAGCCAGTGAACTAGTGTTTTGGAAAGTGGTCCATGTTTGGCCAACTAAGACATTTTTGTACTTAACAAAGGCATGACGTAAACGTGGCTTGGAAGAGTTGGAGATAATTTCATTACCACCGCCTGACACGGCATCACCGTAAAAATCCATTTCAATAAAACCGGTGACATCACCATGGACATATTTAGTATTAAAACGCGTTTCATTGACGGCAATACCAAAGTTAGATTGGCTTTCTGCTAGGACAGTACCACCGCCGTACCAGTAATCGTTCGCAGCAATATTACCACTGGTATAGCGAGCATCAACTTTAATATAACCACCAAAAGTGATGCTATCACCATCGTCTAATTTGATGGTGTAACCGGCATTAGCTGCACCGGTAACCGCTAATAAGCTGGTTGCCAGTACTAATTTTTTAACTTTAAATAATGAATTCTTAAACATGATATTCCCCATTTTTGTTTACTTATTATTGTGAGACTTATTTTAGTGTGACTTATTGTCAGATATTTGTTTTAAGCTACTAATTTTACGAGGTCTTAAACGCCTCTTATGATTTTAATTTATTGTGGCTTTTTGTTATCTAATAGTAAGTTAGAGTGTAAAGTGAACAAAAGGAATTAGACCTAAGTCTACATTGCCAGAAAAAGTACTTATACTTTAGTCGATTTTTATCAAATAACTTCCGCTATTTGAAATTCCCTCTAGCTTTGTCGTCAATTATCCATCTCGCCGGGTTTGTTATGAATATAGCTAACCACAAAAATAGTGTTAATCATTGACAGTGAAATACTTGAGCAACAGTTAGGAAATAGCTACAGGGAGGGGGCAGTACATTTGTGGTACGTCATTTGTATCGTGACGTGCTGATAGTCTGATTACTCAGTTAATCAATAAGTAATTAGGGTGTTACGCAGAAAAAAGCCCAGGATTAAGCAGTGTTACATTGCTTAATATCCTAGGCTTATTGTGTTGTTCTTTTGCTGTTATTTAGACTTTAACTTTTAAGGTTGATTTTTACTCGCTTACTAATTAAAAAGCAACTTGCACAGCAAGGCGGTAGCTAATGCCGTCACCAACGGTTACGTTAGAAGTACCACCACCGGCTAGGTAGTCGGTATCAAATAAGTTTTGTACATTAAAGCGTAAGTTAATGTCGGTATTTTGTAGGGCTATTTTATAAGTAGCACCGACATCAATACGAGTATAAGCATCTTTTACTACAGTGTTATCTTGGTTAGCAAAACGCTCACCTTCATAAAAAGCACCAGCATTAATGGCTAGGTTTTCAGTTAATTCATAACGTGACCAAACTGATGCTGACCACTCCGGCGCATCAATAGGGGTCATGCCAGTATATTCTTCATCATTTTCATAAGTGGCATCAAGGTTCATCATAGAGGCCATAACAAAAAGTTTATCGGTTACTGCACCTTGTGCGGCCACTTCGAAGCCTTTATGACGCTGCTCGCCCACTTGTGAAGTGCGGTAGCTATCATCGTCATTATACTCAGTAACTAATACACCAGACTTAGTGATGTCGAATATTGCTGTAGTTAGTAACAAACGGTCATCCAATAGTTGCCATTTAGCACCAAGCTCATATTGTTTTGAAGTCATGGCATCGATTTCCATGCCATAGTTTAAATCTTCATCATCATTAATAGTTTCACTGCTTTGTGGCTCAAAACCTTCACTGTAGCTGGCATAGAAAGTTGCATTTTCACTTGGGTGATAAAGTACACCAGCTTTAGGTAATAATGATTCATTATCAGCGCCAGTTTTACTTTGTTTATCATAACGGCCACCAATCATTACTTGCCATTCTTGGTTAATAGTTATCAAGTCTTGGATATAAATACCGTAATAATTGTATTCACTGGTATAAAGGCTGTCATCTGTGGTGTAGCTAATATCAGGACGCGGTGGCTCAACTTGGCCAGCAGAGTACTCAAACGACTCGCCTTTTACTTTTAATTGACCGTAGTAATAATCAAGGTAGTTAGCACCAACAAGTAAGGTATGCTCTACACCGGCAAGTTCGAATTCACCAGTAAAGTCAATAAAGCTGGTGGTGAACTGCCAATCATCAAAGCGGTCATAAGGTTTTGAGGTGTAGCTGTCTCCTTCGACAAAATCACTCGGCTTTTTCGCTGCTGATTCAAAACGTTGACGTTCAAATGTCTGCTCGTTATAGCCAAATTTCACTTGCCAAGCATCATTGATAATATAGCTGGCATCAACACCGTAGTTTTCAACGGTAATATCAGTAAAGGCCCATGACATATCACGAATGGTTTTATCATCGCCAATAACATTGCCTTCATCATCTAACCAAGCACCGGTATCTAAACCTGCTTTATCATTGGTTCTGTCATAATGAAAACGTACTAATAAGTCGTCATTAATATCATAATCAACTACCAAGGCACCAAGGAAACGCTCACGATCTCTTTGCTCACCGTTTTGGTATTCACGTTGATAAGTGACATCTTGCTTAACTAAGTTAGCGCGGTAACGTAGTGACTCATCTTCAGTTATTGCACCACCTGCATCCAATGTCAGGCGAGATGAACCTTCTTGATCAACATCTAAACCTAGATTAAAGATAGAGTTAGTGGTTGGTTTTTTGGTAACCATATTAACTAAGCCACCAGGACCTGATTGACCGTATAAAATACTTGAAGGTCCTTTGATTACTTCAATGCTCTCTAAGGTTTCAATAGGTTGTTGGTAATGAGACCAATGTTGATGGCCGTCACGTAAATAACCATTTGAAGAGCTTAATTCAAAACCACGTAAACTAAATACTTCACGGTTACGTTGCTTTGAACCTGCGGTTAAGCTGGCGTCATTTACAAGCACTTCACCTAAAGTAGTGGCTAATTGCTCGTTAATTACTGTGTTTGGAATAACGGTGACCGATTGTGCTGTTTCTAATAAAGAGATATTACCGCGCAAAGCACCGTTAGCATTATCAACTTTATAGCCATTAAAATAGCTACCTTTAACTTGAATCACTTCAATATCTTTAAGTGCTTTATTCTCTGTTGAATCATCGACAACCTTTTCTGTTGAAATATCAGTAACATTGTCTACAGTATCAGCCGAAACGGCTGTTGAAGAAAGTATCGCGCTTACGGCTAAAAATAGGGGAGAAAACTTCATAAATAACTCAAACCTTAATGAATACAAATGTGCAATAAAATAATTGCGCGAATTCTAATGATAACTATTATCATTAGCAATACTTGTTTTGTTTTTATTTGAGTTTATTGTCATATATTTGATTTATCGCATATTTATTGTTTGTTTTTTGTTTCACTGGCAATAAAAAAGGCCAGCTGAGCTGACCTTTTATAATTAGAACTGATTAACCTAAGTATATGGTTATTATTTCTTATCAGCTGCTTTTTGTGCTGTTAAGTTCGCTGCATGAGGTAAGTCATGAGCAGGCATTGGCTGGTTATCATGTTTTAAGTAGTTATCCATCCAACGCATTAAACGTAAGCTGTAATCGTACTTGGCAGCGGCACGTTTATTACCATGGCCTTCACCTGGGTAATAGACTAAACGCACTGTTTTACCACGTACTTTCATGTAACGGTACATTTCCATAGATTGTGCAGGATGTACACGAGGATCAGCTTTACCGTGCATAATTAGTAATGGCGTTTCAGATTGCTCTACCCAATAAATCGGGCTGCGCTCTAAGTACCATTGCCATTTGTCCCAAGGATATGAACGAGCATGAACTAAGTTCATTTCGTTTGAAATATCGGTAGTACCAAACTTTGATAGCTGGTTAGAAATACCAACAAACATTACGCTAGCAGCAAAGTGCTTAGTTAATTTAGTTGCACCCCAAGCTGAAGCATAACCACCGTATGAACCACCGGTAATACCTACTTTCTTCTCATTCACTAAACCAATGTTAACTAAATGATTTTTAAGGTCTACCAAGTCATCAAATTCTTTACCTGCGTAATCGTTTTGACCTAGTTTAGAGTAGTCTACGCCTTTACCTGTGCTACCACGGTAGTTAGGGTGAAATACGGCATAACCTTGTGCTGCCGCTAATTGACCAGGACGCGAGTAAGCTGTTATCCAGCCATCTTTATCATGGCTTTCTGGGCCGCCGTGTACTGACATGATTAACGGGTAACGTTGACCTTTTTTGTAATCAAGTGGGTAAACTAAAACACCACCAATTTCAACGCCGTCACGGGCTTTAATAGTAAGACTTTCTTGTTTAGCTAAAGCAACATCATTTAACCAAGTATTTGAATCAGTTAAGCGAGTTTGTTTTTTGCCGCGTAGCATAAATACTTCGTTAGGGTGCTGAGCAGTGTTAGCTTTAACTACTACAGTTTTATCTGAGTCAGAAATACTTAAGTTACCGGCGATGAACTTGCCACCTGCAACCACTGTTTTGTATTTGTTAGAGCCAGGCTTAATTTTGGCAACAACAGACTGAGTACCAATGTTGGCGATGAAATATAATTCATTGCGCTTATTAGACCATTCAAAGTCACTTACGTGACCGTTAAAGTCTGGTAACCAGTTAGCTACTTTACCCGTGTTAACATTGGCAATAAATAAACGACCTGTTGCAGGGTCATGTTTGTCTTGCGCACCGTGTAGGGCAACATATTTACCATCGTATGAAAATTCAGCTGCGCCTAATTTTCCTTCGGTAGCAAAAGAGGTTTTAACTGACTTGTTTGCGATATCAACAATGTGCCATTGTGACTTCATGTATTTGTCATCAATTAAGGCTGTCGGTTGAGTTTTAACTAATAAATCTTTACCTGTTGGCGAGAAATGCACATCAGAAACATAACCTTTGATGTCCCATGCTGTCGGTGTAATTGCTTTATCAGACTGAGCCAGATTGGTTACATATAAAAGCTGATTAGTAAGTTGTTCTTCAAAAACTTCCGCTTTAAAACCTAAGCCTTGTAGTTTCTTAACTGATTTGTCTTTGGCTTTTTTCGCTAAAATAGCAATTTGTTTATTATCACTGCTAAGTGCGTAGTTATTAATGCTAGTGTCTTTTAATACTACTGCTTTTTGTGCTTGACCACCGTTGGCAGGAATTTGATAAAGGTTAGTGAATTTATCATCATTCATTTTGGCTAGGAAATAGATTAATGAACCATCAGCAGACCACTGAATATTTCTCACATTTACTTTACCGGTAATAAAAGGACGCTCTACGCCTTTATCATTCACTAGGTATAACTCACCCCAATTTTTACCGTCTTTTTCAACATAGATCTCACGAGGAACTGAGCGAGTGTAAGCAATATACTCACCACTTGGGCTAACTTGTGCTTGGCTAACTGATTGCAAAGTTGCCAGGTTTTCAGCGGTAATAACTTTGCTTGTTTGTCCAGCGGTGGCTACTGAACAAGTAAGCAAGCCAAAGCTGATCGCTAAGGCTTGTTTTAACGAGTTTATTTTTAGTTTCATTTCTAGTCCTAGAGGTCTATTCGAAAAATTTTAACCCCCCGAGTCTATGTTTTTTTGAGCGTGAAACCAATGGAAAGTGCATTAAATTCGATGAAAATAGGAAAAATCGAGATTAAATAGAGTTTACTCGTGTGCTTTTTGTTAAATTCATCAATTAGCATAAATTAACGCAACAGAGTGTAGTCGTTAGGTTGGCTGACCATGATAATAAGAAAATTATGACAACTGACAACAGCACCGAAAGGGCTGTTTTTCTGCTATCCCGACGGTCTCGGAATTGCCATGATCATTTGTGCCTGGGTGATTGCACCTAGATGCTAAAACTGTCGTTAAAGAGGCAATGAATCAAGTCGACGAGCAAGTTACTTAGTTTCTCGCTAACTAATTAAACAGCGCTCAGCCGGATAAATTAGTATTTATACGGCTCTTGCTGCCATCATAGCTAAAATGTATTTGTTTAAATTTAGTAAATACTTGGTTTATACTGATTGTTAGCATTCTCAACCATGTGTTCATCTATGTTTAAAATGATACTCCAGATGTTTATTGTTTTGCTACTGGTATTCCCTTCTTTGTCACTAGCCAAACAAGAGCTACGAGTTGGTGTCGGTAATTTTCCGCCCTTTTTTATTGAAGCTGAAAACAAGGGCTTATTTCTTGATATAACCCGAGAAATATTTAAGCAACTGCCAGAATATGAGGTTAAATTCATCTTTATGAGTAATCATAGATTGCTCCATGAAATTAACAGCGGCAAGTTTATTGACGTCGCTTGTAATATATTTTCTGCGGCAAAAGTGAATGGTTATTTATCTGAGGCGCTTTTCCGTTATACCGATGTAGCTGTTTCTAAGAAGGTACATGGTTTTGAAGTCGAAAATATCGACGACTTACAGGGATTTTCAATCGCCGCTTATCAAGGGGCAACAGATCTCTTGGGTGAGCAGTATAAACAAATGGCGTTGGCTAATGTTAATTACTCAGAGCATTCACAGCCTAAAGATACCACTTATTTAATGGCCGCAGGACAGAAAGATATTAGAGTCGGTGATATTAATATCTTTTGGCATGACTTAAATAATAAGTATTATCATGGAGATATGAAAATAAATAAAAGTGACTTTAACATCCATCGCTTATGGCCTGATGTTTATTCTCATATGGCCTTTAGAGATGCGGACTTAAGGGACGCGGTGAATAGGGTGATAAAAAGGCTTAAGCAAGATGGCACCATTGAAAAAATCTATGAAAAATACCAAATACACTAATCGTGCGCATAAAGAGTAAAGTATAAAAAAGTCACCTAATCATAAGCTATGTTAAGGTGACTCTAATGTTTTAGGTTAATTTCTGCTGTAAAAAATTTATCTAACTATTTAAATCTAGCTTGTAAATAGTCGAACACTGCACGAATACCAAAGGCTTCTCCACCTAATGGACGACCAGGTAAGTGACGAACATTAAAAGCCATCACATCAAAGTGTACCCAATCGGTCTTTTCAACAAATCGCTGTAAATATAATGCGGCAGTAATAGCACCGCCAAAAGGCTGCGTTGGGCAGTTAGTCATATCGGCTATAGTGCTTTTGAATAAATCATCATAAGGTTTATGTAACGGCATACGCCATACTGGATCACTATTTTTCAGACCTGCAGTGGTGATATCGGCAGCTACTTGATCATTAGTTGAGAAAAATCCCGCTAATTCAGTGCCTAAAGCAACACGCATAGCACCTGTTAACGTAGCAAAATCGATGATTAATTCAGGTTCATCATTTTCAGCTTCGGCTAAAGCATCACATAATACTAAACGACCTTCGGCATCAGTATTATGAATTTCAACGGTAAGACCTTTACGCGTAGTAACTACATCTCCTGGACGAAGTGCATTGCTTGAGACTGCATTTTCGACCGCTGGAATTAATACACGTAAATTAATAGGTAAGTTATGCGCCATGATCAACTGAGCTAAACCTAAAACGTGGGCAGCACCGCCCATGTCTTTTTTCATGTTACGCATACCAGCAGCGGGTTTCATATCTAAACCGCCACTGTCAAAACACACACCTTTACCAACAAGTGTTACTTGTGGGTGACTTTTATCACCCCAAGTTAAATCGACTAAACGAGGCGTGTTAATACTGGCGCGACCAACGGCATGAATGGTTGGATAATTATGTACTAGTAGCTCATCACCAATAATTTGCTTAACTTCACCATTAAATTGTTCAGCTAGCTCTAACGCGGCTTGGGCTATGTCTACCGGCATCATATCGGCAGCAGGCGTATTGACTAGATCACGTGTTAAGGCGGTTGCTTGGGCAAATTTAATGGCACTAGCAACAATCTCGGCATTGTTAATCGCTAAACTTGCTAAGGTTTTTTCTGGTTTGTTAGTAATGTATCTATCATATTGATAAGCACCTACTAACCAACCAAAACTGATGGCGGCAACGTGCTCTGACTCTGCTTGTAATAAAAACTGGCCCTGAGGCAGCTGTTTAATTAGGTCGCCACAAGCAAAATAATCACTGGCATCAGCAACCACAAATAAAGCTTGGTCGATTTCGCCTTGGTTGTTCGGGATAAGGGCTAAACCATTACCAGTGAACTGGGTGTTTTCCAACCAACTCTGACTTGGTTGATCTTGGCTTGCAAGCCACGCTTGATAGGCTGATTTTTCAATAATGATTAATGGTGTACCGCTATTTTCTGCGTTCAATAAATTATTCATGAGTATCCTTTAGATCTATTGGCTATCTTGACGTAATGCTCTGATTGTAACTCAAGACGACCACAGAAAAAGCTCTATAAGGTCAATTCTTTATCGTTTTATAGTCAATTATGGTCGAAGGTGTAAATTCGATTAAAGAGTGACCATAAAAGCAGAATCAATTAAAGCGGCTGATTTTATCTTCCTATTGAGATGGTCAAGTGCTTAAATTCTCTGACTTTATCAATGACAGCAACCAC
This sequence comes from Colwellia sp., assembly GCA_022969215.1. Taxonomy (GTDB): domain Bacteria; phylum Pseudomonadota; class Gammaproteobacteria; order Enterobacterales; family Alteromonadaceae; genus Colwellia. Next base: position 29,855 of record JALJPA010000025.1, read on the forward strand.
ATCTTTATGACGAGTATTATAATTTGGAATAACTATGGCTGAGTTGCTGTCATTTTTAGCGATAAAGTTTTCAATACGGGCAGGAACACGTTCAATATCGACAGGTTTACCATTAAAAGTCACCATACCAGAGTCACTTATTCTGAGTACCATCGCTGGCGTAGATTGGCTTTGAGGTTTATTAATTTTAGGGCGATTCACCATTATTCCTTCTTCTTTGACAAAGGAGGTGGTGACGATAAAAAAGATTAACAAAATAAAGACTATATCGAGCATAGGTGTCATATCGACTTCGGAGTTTTCAATTTCTGAGCGAACTTTTCTTGCAGACATATTTATTCCTTTGAATTATTTGAGTTACCAGCTTTTATTTTTGTATGAAAAACGAACAAAGGACTCAATATGTACGAAGGGTTACGTAGATTCAAATAAATATACGAAATAAATCGTAGTAAGGCTTTTTTATTTTAACGAGAAAATTTAGCTATTTAGATAGGTTAGAGCAAGACATCTTTAAGGATGATTTTTCCATCTTTATTGGCTTTACTCATTTGTGCCATAAATAATTCGGCGGTGGCAATAGCATCATTGAGGGCATTATGGCCATGGTGCTCCGGCAGTTGCATCTTATGCCGTAAGTTGGCAAGGCGTAATTCCGACGGGTCATAAGCAACATCGCGTTTATCTAAACGGCGTTTAGCCAGCGCCAAGGTATCTATCATGGGAAAAATGGGCGCCATGCCGTAAAGGTGATGACAAGCTTCAGTCAAAAATTGTTTTTCAATACGAGCAAAATGTACCAGCATTACTTTACCGGCAAGAGCTTTAAGTAAAGCTGCAACTACTGTAGCTAAGGCTTGGCCTTGTTCTTTTTGGCTATCGGTAATGTGATGAATAATAACATTACTTTCTTCAAGTTGTGCTGTGCTTTTGATAATTTGATGGTAGCTGCTTTTGAGGGATATTTGCTGCTGTTTAAGGGTAATAAAACCGACACTAAGCAATTTATCTTGCTTGGCATTGAGGCCAGTTGTTTCAAAGTCCACCGCCAAAATCGCTACTTTATCAATAGGGGTTGCCATACTGGGCATTGGCACGGATAAGAAGTCACGCAATGCGCCTGCAGGTGCTTTATTTAATAACTGCTTACGCTTAGCTTCATAACCAAGCAGCCAAGAGAATAATGGTGAATTTGTCAAGGTTGTACTGGACATTAGTAGCTCGACTGCCTAGCATCTTGTAGGCTTTTAATGACCTTAAAGGCATCTTTAAGGTGTTCACGCTCTAATTTAGATATTTCTTTCGGTGACAAATAATTATCGGCACTCTCGCCGCGCATTAACTCTTTCGCTTGATGTTCCACTCTGAGCATGCCTAAAAACTCATAAGCATCAATTAGGTTTTCTGCCGACTCTCTGGTTATTGAAGGTGTACCGGCAGCTTGCTGAATACGCTCTATGGTATTTACCGCACTGATCCCTTCAGATAAAGCATAAATTCGGGCTAAATCCACTATCGGCGCTATGCCATTATGTTTTAAATCTAAGGTAGCTCGATGTTTACCATTTTGTTTTAAAACAAAGTCTCGGAAAAACCCCAAAGGCGGCCGTAAATTTAGCGCGTTTTTAGATAAATGGGCAATAAACAGCGTGCTATTTTGTGTCTTACTCAGTAGCTGTTTTCTCACGGTGTTAAGCAAGGTGGCATCACCGTAAATAGTCTCTAAATCAAAGAATACGCAACTGTTAAGTAAGGCTTTCGGGCTAGGTGTTTCTACCCAATCAGTAAAATAATTTTGCCATATTTTTTGCGGCTGCCGCCATTTAGGGTTGGTTGCCATAATATCGCCAGGGCAATAGATAAAGCCACATTCGGCTAAACCATCACAAACAAAGGTCGCCAGACTTTCAAACCAAGCATCATCATAAGGTTTCATGGAATTACAGATAATAATGGCATTATCTTGATCTGAATGGGCGAGCTGCTCTTGTCTTGCTTGCGATCCCGCAGCAAGCCAAGCATAAGGCACAGGCGCTTGACCATATTTGTATTCGGCCAATTCAATTAAACGTTTAGTAAAAGCCATGGTAATTGCACTGATACTTTTACCTACATGATCGGCACTGCTGCCAAGTTTTGCTAGACGAATTTGCAATTTAGGCAATAACTGACTGATTTCTTTTAGCTCGGTGAGGGTATTCGCTTTGTGGATAATGCTCGATAAATTAATGGCATTATGGCCTTCATTATTAATCAAGTCTGTGACGGTAACCATACCGACAAGCTCATCATTTTTGGTGACCGGTAAGTGATGGATATGTTTAGCCGTCATCATCATCAAGGCGTCATAGGCGTTACTTTTTGCATCAATAGTGCACATATCACGGGTCATAATTTCGCTGATAGCGGCACTGGTTACTAACCCCGTAGCCACACAGCGGCGGCGAATATCTTTATCTGTGACAATGCCAACCGGATTATCATCTTCGACCACCACTAGGCAAGAATAGCCCTCTTCATTCATTTGCATGGCGGCTTGCTGAATAGTTTGGTCTGCATTAATACTTGCCACTGGGCTTTGATAAAAGTTACTGACCGCAGTATTCATTAAAGTGGAAGATAAAATTGCCTCTTCATTTACCTGAGTCATTTTATTTTTTAAGCGTTGGGCGGAGTTTTGACTAAAGTAGTCACTAATGCTGGGGAAACGCTCACCTATATCCTGTAAAACAGTGGCTTCAACGCTGTAAATTAAGCAGTCTTCATCGGTATGTACTTGCAACTGGCTAGTGGTAGCCGTTTGACTGTTACTTGGGGCATTAGTCTCGGTATGGTAAAAAGCATCACACAAGTCTCCTTCACCTAGGCGGCTGACTAATTCACCGTCGGCAGAACGGCAGCTAATAGCACCTTTTCGCAAAATATATAATCTTGGCTCGTTAATGCCTTTTGGCGGAAGATAGTCGTCTTTTCTCACGTAATTAATAGTTAGTTCCCGCACAAGGTGGGCAAGTACTTGCCTGGGCAAGCTATCAAAAGGCGGAATGCTGTGAATAAAAGTGCTAATTTCTGACAGTTCAGTATCCATATTTTTCCCGCTATTTAGCAAGTAACAATCAATTATCTAGTGATAGTATTAATTTAGAGTTTTGTTGTCGTATAGACAAGTGTTATCAGGAAAACCTAGACTAAAGTTGAGTGCGGCAATCAATATTTTAACAGCCTAGGGTAGATCTTTAGCTCTGCTAAGCACATTGCATTGGTAATAACTTTTTATATGTCCAGAGTGAATATACAAGACTAATATTAGACTAATTACTCAGGTTTCATCCTAGCTCCAGCCTTTTTCATCAATCTAGACTAAAGGCTAATACCCGGCCAAAAAAAAGCTTGTTAGATTGATTAACAGGTAAAGTTGCATATGGATTTTTGCCACTGTTCGCGCTCTTTAGCCAATTTTGACAGAAATCTATATCCACACTTTTACTAAAACGTTCACTAAAATTATTACAACTTCTTTTTATTAAGAAATGCGTCAAAGCGCAATAAAAATATAATACGCTAATTAACGCTATACATTCGCTAGGAGAACATCGTGGAAGAAAATAAAGAAACATATTGGTCGGAAAATCTTCGCCTGATCTTTATCTGTCTTACAATCTGGTTTATCGTTTCATTTGGTTTAGGTTTGTTACTTGTTGAACCACTAAATGAAATACGTCTAGGTGGTTACAAACTTGGTTTTTGGTTTGCACAGCAAGGCTCAATTTACTGCTTTTTAGGTTTGATTTTTTGGTATGGTGCCAAAATGAACAAACTTGATAAAAAATATCACTCGGAGTGTTAAG
>JALJPA010000250.1 GCA_022969215.1 Colwellia sp.
TGTCATCCATTTTTCCATCTCTATCGCAATCAGAGCCGGTCAATGATTTAGCGACTTGTTGACCGTATTCTTCTATATCAGCCTTTGATGGCGTGACGGTCATAGTTACCCTGGGTGACTGTGCAATAAAGTCTGCGACATCTTTATAGTTGGCAAACTCTTCCTTGGAAATTAAGTGGCTGATATCCTGCGAGGCTGGTTTTTTTGCGCCTACGGCAAATGATGCTAAGGCTAAACTTGCTGTCAGAAGCAGAATTATAAATTTCATTTAAGTCATCGATGTGTATGAGTGAGCAAAGTATACCCTACTCAAGTGATAAGCCCAGCTAAGCAATTTAATTGCAGTCAAAATGTGGAGGTAATCTGTATTTTTATCATTCTAAAAAATAGAAAAACGGGGTGAGAGTATTAAGTCATGAAATTAATAACACACTGGGGCCAAGTATCTCGTTAGCCTCTAGGTTAGATAAATTAACAGTTCAAAGTGATTGAACTTGAAAAGAAAGAGGATATTCAATCAGAGTTGAAGACTATTTAAGATATAGCAAAGATTTAGGCGTATTGTTTTGTGAAAAAATGTTTTAATGATTGAAATAAATTTATTGATGTTATACCAGTTTCATTAAGTTTGTAATCTTGTTGTGTATAGGAAAAATAAATCAGGGCAAGGCGCTCGATTGAGCAATAGCTGGCTATTGGGATTGAGAGTAACGCTGACATGGCGTATTTTAACCAGCACAAGTGAGTAATAATTTAATGAAATTGGTATTGAAGGGAGATCGTTGATGCACGAACCTGAGATCTCACGTTGGACCTTGATTAGAGATATGCTCATTTTTCAAGCTAAGCTAGCTATGGATGCCATTCGTGACTTATTGTTAAGCCCAGTATCAATAATATGTGGGCTTATAGATATCTTTAAAGGGCATACTCTTTCCAAAAGTTATTTTCATAAATTAATGGCCTTTGGTCAGCAAAGTGACTCGTGGTTAAACTTGTTTGGTAACCATAACAAGAGCGCTGAAAATACTGACGTTATGGGCAGTCAAAAAACTAAGGTTGATGTAACTGTTGACCAATTATTTTTACAAGTTGAATCATTATTAAAAGATCAGCACGGAAAAGGCGGTTTAACGGCTTCTGCTAAAGCTACCATCGACCGTTACCTTAATAAGATAGTGGCAAAAAAAGACTCCGGTCGAGTAAAATAATCGAATTTTTTAATAAAGATAAAAACGGATTCCACACCATATTAAGTCTTATTATCTTAATTTAAATCTTGATAACCAGACATCAATGCCTGCCAGTTTTTCTCGGTAAAATAAAACTGTTCGAGTTTATTTAACTCCTTTAAAAACGAGCGTTGTAAACGCGCCATATTGGCTTGTTTCCACTCAGTATTTACTGGGTTAGTGCGCAATTCACCACGATCAAAGTCGATTAAAAATACCTGTTCTTTATCATCTAGCAAAATATTATGGCTATTTAAGTCATGGTGATAAATACCATGATGATGAAAGCGTTTAATGGTGGCGCCAATGCGTTGCCAAACATCATCAGTTAAAGTCTTTTCACTTAATACTGCCACTAAATCTTGCGCATCTTGAATACGGCTTGATAATAAGTCTGCTTGGTAAGTTAATTTATGGCGAATAACACGATAGGCAACTGGCTCAGGTGCCGGAAGTTGCAAGGTTTTCATATGACGCAGTAGGGCAAACTCACATGCCGCACGGCTGCTTTCTACACCGCTAAACCAGTAGGAATCTTTGATTATTTTACCAATTAAACCACCACGGTAATAATGGCGCAATACCCAATCATGCTGATTATTGTTGTTATCTTTATAAGCAACAAACCAAGTGGTACCACGTCCTTGAGCAGAGCCAGTAACCGCATCTTGTCGCTGCCAATAACTTGGACTGAGCATATCGGCAGTGAAATCACTAATAAGGCTTTCATTGAAAAAACAAGTGGTTTTACCTTGCTCAAGCTTAGAAAATTTTTCACTGGTTATCGTTTGGATCAAGAGTTTTCTCCTAATGGCTTGGTGCTGCTACTTGCTAATAACTCTTGTACTTGAGCTAAGGTTTTATCGCTGGCACCTTGGTTTGCTAGTACGACGTTAAATGCCTTGTCGCCAAGCGACTTTTGTCGTGCTGGTTGTTGTAATAACTTACTTACTGCATCGGCTAATTGCTTCGAGGTTGAATGAGTAGTGGTATTAACATCTGAATCATTAACCAGTTCAATAATGGCATCTTCTTGCCTTAACTGTTGCATGATCTCATTGAAGTTACTCATGTTGTGGCCAACGATGACTGGCTTATTAAATAACGCTGGCTCTAATGGATTGTGGCCGCCCACTTCATTAAAGCTGCCACCCATAGTGACGATATCACTTAAAGCAAAAGCCGCCATTAACTCACCTAAGCTATCGAGTATCCATACTTGTTCATCTGTTACCACAGTATTTTCACTGCGCTTAGCTAAGGAGAAATCTTGCTCAAGGCAAAGCTTGGCGACTTGCTCAAAACGTTCGGGATGGCGCGGTACTAGCACTAATAATAACTGAGGATATTGAACTAATAATTCTTTAAAGGCAGACAAAGCAATAGCTTCATCACCATTATGGGTGCTGGCGACTAACCAAATAGTTCTTTTAGTTTGACTATTATCAGCAAAAAGTAATTTGCTCAACTCGGCCTTTTTTTCCAGCACTTGCTCGTTGATACTGATATCAAATTTTAAGTTACCACTATTGGCACAGCGACTTGCTTGCGCACCTAGTTGTAAGAAATGATGTAAATTTTCCTGACTTTGGGTCAATATTTTATCGAAACGGTTTAAACAGGGCTTAATCAGTGGGCTGATTTTTTGGTAGCTAGCTAAAGAATTTTTAGATAAACGACCGTTGATCAGTAATAACTTAATATTTTTTTGCGCACATTGTGAAATTAAGTTCGGCCATAACTCGGTTTCCATAAAAATCATCATTTTTGGTTTCAGTCTATGTAGAAATAATGCCGTACAAGGCAATAAATCCAATGGTAAATAACCGTGTTGCACACGACTGCCGAATAGCTTGGTGACTTGTGCGGAGCCTGTCGGAGTAAATGAAGTAATGGTAATGGGTAAATCAGGGTAAGAGAGTAATAACTTTTCGATAAAGCTTTTTAGCGCGATAACTTCACCAACACTGGCGGCATGAACGACGATACCTGCTTGCTGGTAAGGTTTTGGAAAAAATCCCAGTCGCTCCAACAAGCGCTGACGATATGCCTTATTATTTTTAGAACGAAACAGCAAAAATACGAGTAGCAGCGGAAGTAATAGCAATAGTAAAATTCGGTAAAATAGCAAGGAAATCATGTCGGTGAATATTGCTCTATAATAAGTTTGTCGGTAGATTATACCAAAGGGTATCCAAATAAGCGTTAGCAATTATGATAGTAAAAGCAATACAGCAAAAGTTAATGAAAACAGTGAAAAGCTCCAAAGTAAAATGCCTTTCTTATCTGGGTATCATGATGGTGTATAGCTTAGCCATGTCTGCTCATGCACAAGGTGTATTTCCTGAGGAGGAGAACAAATCAGCAGAACAAGTTAAGATCAATCTTGCCCTTCAATACCAAGTAAAGTTTAAAGCACGGCCTGACCATAGCTTTTTATTATCGGCTGATTATCGATTTTTTCCGGATAAAGCGTCGGCTAAAAATATGCCTGGGGTTATCGTTTTACATGACTGTCATAGTCAACGAAAAAATTATCAAAGCTTATCGACAAGTATTGCCGAGCAAGGTTTACATACTTTATCGTTAGATTTTCGCGGCTATGGCAGTAGTGTTGCTCAGGGCTATTCGGAATTAGAAGTGAAAAAGAATGCTACTGACATTATTAGTTTTCAAACTGAAATTGCCGTATTGATGTCCTATTGGACGGAAGATTTACTGGCTGCTTATGAGTATTTACGCAAAAAAGTTGATAAAAGTCAGGGGATTTCAATTGTTGCTAGTGGTTGTGCCGGTGCTTATGCTGTCGCGTTAGCTGACAAAGTGCACTTAACCTCTATGGTGTTATTAACGCCTGATATGTCTTATGGCGATAAAGAGCGTTATAAAAATCTGGTTGATATTCCAAGTTACTTTGTTAGTTCAGCTCAGCACGCCATAAGCTATGCTACAGCACAGGAGTTATTTGCATGGAGTGGTGCCAGGCATTCAAAACTGCAAGTGTACAAAGGAGATAAGCTAAATTATCAGGTAATTAGGGCCAATAAATATCTGGTTAATGATATTGCTCTCTGGTTGAAGTTCACTTTGCGTTAAACCAGCCTAAAGCGATATTTAGGTTGGTTAAGTGAGCAAAAGGGTAGCACTAACGCTCAAAGATGGTATCCAGAATAATAGCAGAGTTGGTTCTTTCTACACCTTCAGTTGAGCATACTGTATTGAGTACTTCACTGAGTTTTTCTAGCGTACTGGCTTGTATGGTAACCAATAAGTCATATTCGCCACTTATCGAATGAATATGAGTAATTTGGTGAACTTTTCTTAAGGCGATACAAATAGTTTTTCGTAAGTTTGGCTTTACTTTTAGCGAGACATTAGCAGAAATTAAGCCACTGGCATATGCGCTGTTGAGCACAACGCTGTATCCTTTAATCACATTATTATTTTCAAGCTTATTGAGTCGATTTTGTATCGCTGTTCTAGAAACGCCGGTTGCTCTGGCGATATCAGAAACACTTGCTCTGGCATTTAGCCGTAATATTGACAGCAATTCTTCATCTTTTTCGGTTAACAAACTACACTCCATTTTCAGTGGTTATCTTATGAATGATACGGGTATATATTCATAACACAGCTTTAAACTTACACTTTGACACCTTTATGTGTCAATTTTACTATGAAAAAGGTCATATTACCAAGTTGTGTCACTTTTATTGTATAGGGTCTGAGTTGATAATATGACTATTGAATTATACCAAACGGATTAATTAATTGACCAACTTAGAGCTGCACTAGCGAGCTTAGAACAAACAAAATGGATTAAACATAGTTATTCTATATTTCATTCATTTTGTGATGTTATCAGTTTGCTAATGAGCTCCCGAAGGACGAGTTTAAAAGGCTTACATGCAGCGTTATTGATTTTGATAAGGACGCTACAGGGATGTAGCTTAATAGAGAATGCAGGAGCTTATTCTCCTGAATAACCATTATCTTCAATCAATGCCTTGCCTCTAAGCCTTTTAATTCTCGCTAAGTGATCAATAAATTAGTTCGATTGGTATGCCACTAATTATTTAAGGAATTTACATGACTGATTCTGTATCAACGAAAGGTTTTTACTCGCATTTAACCGCACAAATTGAGCAAGTAAAAGAAGATGGCTTATACAAGGCTGAACGTATTATTACTACTGCTCAGCAGCCACAAATAGCTGTTAATACCGGTGAAGAAGTGATTAACTTTTGTGCCAATAACTATTTAGGTTTGGCAAATCATCCTGAACTCATTGCCGCAGCAAAAACTGGTTTAGATGAACATGGCTTTGGTATGGCATCAGTACGCTTTATTTGTGGCACACAAGATATTCATAAGACTTTAGAGCAAGGTATCAGTGAATTTCTAGGTATGGAAGATACCATTTTATACTCTTCTTGTTTTGATGCTAATGGCGGTTTATTTGAAACTTTATTAGGGCCAGAAGATGCCATTATTAGTGATGCCTTAAATCATGCCTCTATTATTGACGGCGTACGTTTATGTAAAGCGAAACGCTTTCGTTATGCCAACAATGACATGGCTGCTCTAGAGCAAAGTTTAATCGAAGCGGATGCCGCTGGCGCACGTTTCAAGTTAATTGCTACCGATGGCGTTTTCTCAATGGATGGCGTTATCGCTAACTTAAAAGGTATTTGTGATTTAGCGGACAAATACAATGCCATGGTAATGGTTGATGATTCCCATGCGGTAGGTTTTGTCGGTGAACAAGGCCGTGGTAGTCATGAGTACTGCGAAGTGATGGGTCGTGTTGATATCATCACCGGTACTTTAGGCAAGGCTATGGGCGGTGCTTCAGGCGGTTTCACTGCCGCGAAAAAAGAAGTAGTTGAATGGTTACGTCAACGTTCTCGTCCTTACTTATTTTCTAATTCACTAGCGCCAGCAATCGTTAATGCGTCATTAAAAGTACTTGAGCTTTTAGCAGAAGGCGGTGCTTTACGTAAAACATTAAAAGATAATGCTGCTTATTTCCGTTCTAGTATGGAAGCGGCTGGTTTTACTTGTGCTGGAGCCGATCATGCGATTGTGCCGGTAATGTTAGGTGATGCTAAGGTTGCTAGTGCCATGGCTGACC
>JALJPA010000251.1 GCA_022969215.1 Colwellia sp.
GCTGGTACTGACGTAATTGATATTAGAACTCTAGGTAGTCATGGCTATTTCACCCATGATCCGGGCTTCTTAGCCACGTCTTCTTGTGAATCATCTATTACCTTCATTGATGGTGACAAAGGTATTCTGCAACATCGCGGTTATGCTATCGATAGCCTTGCTAAGCAAGCTGATTACCTAGAAGTTTGTTATATCTTACTTAATGGCGAAGCACCAACGCAATCAGAGTATGAAGATTTTAAAGCAGTTATAACAAACCACACTATGGTGCATGAGAAGTTAGCTCATTTCTTCCAAGGCTTTTTACCTGATGCGCATCCTATGGCTATGCTTTGTGGTGTTGTTGGTGCTATGTCATCTTTCTATCACAGTGATTTAGATATTACTGATCCAGCACAGCGTAAACGTAGTGCTCATAGATTGATTGCTAAAATGCCAACTATTGCAGCAATGGCTTATAAATACAGTGTTGGACAACCTTTTGTGTACCCACGCAATAAGCTGTCTTATGCAGAAAACTTCCTTCACATGATGTTCTCTGTTCCTGCTGAAGAATATATCGTAAGCCCTACAGTAGCTAACGCGATGGATAGAATATTTACCTTACATGCAGATCATGAGCAAAATGCTTCTACGTCTACAGTACGTTTAGCTGGTTCTTCTGGTGCTAACCCGTACGCTTGTATAGCAGCTGGTATTGCATCTTTATGGGGCCCTGCACATGGCGGCGCTAATGAAGCTTGTTTAACTATGTTAGAAGAGATTGGCGATATATCTCGTGTCGATGAGTTTGTATTAAAAGCGAAAGATAAAAATGACCCATTCCGTTTAATGGGTTTTGGTCATCGTGTTTATAAAAACTTTGATCCACGTGCCACGGTAATGCGTGAAACTTGTCATGAAGTTTTAGCTGAATTAGGCATTAACGATCCTTTATTAGACGTAGCTATGGCACTTGAAAAAGTTGCTTTAGAAGATTCTTACTTCATTGAAAGAAAACTTTACCCTAATGTAGATTTCTACTCAGGTATTATCCTTAAAGCTATTGGCATTCCATCAAGCATGTTCACCGTGATTTTTGCTATGTCCAGAACTGTTGGTTGGATTTCTCATTGGGATGAAATGTTATCTCAGCCTGGTCAAAAAATCGGTCGTCCTCGCCAAAAGTACACGGGTGAAATTAACCGTAAATTTGTACCATTAAACAAAAAATAATGACTTAATTAACAATAATTAAGTTAAAAAGGCAGCATTCGCTGCCTTTTTTATGTCTGTTTTTAGGGAAAAATCTCAAACAGTGCATAACCTGAGTCTATACTTGCTATTCATAAAAGAAATACAATCTAGTGGTGAATACTAGAGATAAAGACACTTTTTGATAGGTAAGCAACTAAATTTCATTCCACTCCCTGCAGCTAGCCGTTATAATATCGTTCTCAAATCTCACTTTCACTTTCAAAATAAGATCCCTTTATTACTTATGTCTGACTACTCTTTACGATTCGGTGGTATTAGCCGTTTATATGGCGAACATGGCGCAAACATATTAAAGCAAGCACACTTCTGTGTAATTGGCATTGGTGGTGTAGGCTCTTGGGCGGCTGAAGCCCTCGCGCGTAATGGCATAGGTCAAATCACTCTAATCGACTTAGATGACATTTGTACTACTAATATAAACCGTCAAATACATGCGTTAACCGATACTATTGGCCAAAGTAAAGTTGATGTAATGAGTGAACGAATTAAGCAGATAAATCCAGATTGCCACGTTAATATCATTGAAGACTTCGTTACCGTTGAAAATTTATCAACTTTAATTACTAGGGATTATGATTATGTCATTGATGCCATTGACTCTGTTGACATCAAAACACGCCTAATTGCTTTTTGTCGGGGAAGTAAACTGCCCATTATCACTATTGGTGGTGCTGGCGGACAGGTTGATCCAAGTAAAATTGAAATAACTGACTTGAGTAAAACGTATCAAGATCCCTTACTTGCTAAGGTAAAAAATCAACTACGCCGTGAATTTAATTTCCCCCGTGCAGACTTAAAAACAGCAGGGAAACGAAAGTTCTCAATTGATGCAGTATATTCAACAGAGCAACTACGCTACCCAGCTGATAATAACGCAGGTGAAGTATGCTTAGAAAAACCAGATACTTCTAGAGGCGAGCAGAGCAACATGCGGTTAGATTGTCATACTGGCTTTGGTGCAACCACCCATGTTACCGCAACTTTTGCTTTTTTTGCTGTTGGCAGAGCGATAGATAAACTCTTAAAAAAACACCCTAAATAATCGAACTAAAATTAATAGCTTCAAACTATCAAGTCTACCCGGCTATAAGAGCAGACTTGATGAGCATTATGGTTTCGCCAAAAATTTAATTTTATCGACAATTGCCAATAACCCATTACCCCGAGAAGGGCTTAAGTGCTGCATAAGTCCTAATTTTGCAAAGTAATCACCAATATTAAAGCTGCTTATTTGCTCTGCTGTTTTATTGTTATAAGCTGCAAGTACAATCACCAACAAACCTCGAATAATCTTCGCATCACTATCCCCCGCAAACGAATAGAAACCAGGCTGACTCGTCTCTACTTTCAACCAAGCCAAACTTTCGCACCCAGCAATAATGGTACTGTCATCACGTAGGTTTTTATCCATTCGTAGTAACTTTTTACCCAGCAACATAATTTCTCTATGTCGGCTATCCCAACCTTTTGTTTTTGTAAATAAGGTAAGTATGTCTGCCATATCATTGGTCGGTGTACTTGTTAACTGCCCTTTTTCGACTTGCTTTTCTTGCTCAAAACATGGCTCAAGCAAGATTTTTTTTATACTATCGATAAAATAATCAATTTCAGCCATGGTGTTATAAGCAGCCAAAGAGACTCTTATGCAACCATTAATGTTTAAAATAGTCATTAAAGGCATAGCGCAATGATGACCCGAGCGAATAGCGACACCATAAGTATCAAGGGAAGTAGCTACATCATGATTATGATGTCCTGTTAAGGTAAAAGCGATAACACCAATATCGGGTATTCCTTCAACAATAAAGTTCACTTGCGTTATTTTCGCTAACCCTTGATAGCAATAATTAACCAGTTCTTGTTCATACAGGTGATAACCTTGGCCTGTATCAGCTAAATATGGCGCCAAGAAGTTAATGCTTTCGCCAAAAGCGATGACCGCGGCAATATTAGGTGTACCCGCTTCAAACTTAAAAGGTAATGAGTTAAAGGTTGTCTCTTGAGTAAAACTCACTGTTTTAATCATTTCCCCTCCCCCCTGATAGGGCGGCATAGCTTCAAGATGCTCTTTTTTACCATAAAGTACACCAATACCCGTTGGTCCATACATTTTGTGGGCAGAGAACACATAAAAATCACAGTCCAGCGCTTGAACATCTATTGCTAAATGTGCCACGGCTTGAGCACCATCAATTAAACTTATCGCGCCAACCGACTTTGCCTTTGCGATAACTTTCTCAACAGGGTTTATCCGCCCTAATACATTAGATATATGGGCACAGGCAACAAATTTTGTTTTATCCGTTATGATGTTGTCTAGCTTAGTAACATCAATATAACCTTGTTTAGTTAAAGGTAAAATTTTGATCAGCGCGCCTGTTTGCTGTGCAACGATTTGCCAAGGGACAATATTGGCGTGATGCTCACTGGCACAAAGTACTATTTCATCGCCTGGCATTAAGGTATTTCTAGCCATACTTTGCACAACTATATTAATACTTTCGGTTGCTCCCTTAGTCCAAATGATTTCTTTAATGCTGTGAGCACCGATAAAGCCTTGTACTAGCGTACGGGAATTTTCAAAAGCAAAAGTAGCTTTACTGCTCAGTTGATGTGAAGCTCTATGGACATTGGCATTATAATGGCAATAATAATCTTGCTGACTGTCGATCACTTTTTGAGGTTTTTGTGTGGTCGCGGCATTATCAAAATACACTATAGCGGAATGTTTGCCATTTTTATCATGCCTAGGTGAGCTGGTATTTTGTAATAATGGAAATTGCTTTCGAAAGTGGTAAAGCTCAAATTTTTTCATAAATACTCTGATAGAGAAAATAGCGGTATAGAAAAACCAAGTTCAACAAAGAAGCATTATAACTTATTTTCCTACAACGATTTAAGTACTTAGTGAAACTTACCTGATTCATAGACTAATGAAGAGAGAAAAAAACGGCATAATGGGTAAAAATCAGGGATTTAGACTATAACTAATAAAGTGTCCTATTAAAGGGTATTGGAATGAGTCTTTTAGCCTATTTATATCAATTTAAAGCCAGTTTATATCGTTTTTTTCAATTAAAAAGATCAGTTTTAGCTAAACAACAAAAAACAAAATATGCTCGGGAAGTAAGTGTCGATGAAAAGAAAAACCTTAAGCTTAGATGTAAAAAAGCCGAACAGGAGGTCCAATACTTAGGGCGTTTTAGCCATTGGCCTATCGCGAAAGCGAAAAAAGCTATAGAAAGAAACTCTTTAATCTATTTAGATGTTAGTCGCAGTAAACGGACAGCTTTTAAGTATGAGAATCGAGGTGATGAACAAGTCATTAGTGTGATTTCTAAGACGGATTTGTCTAAGAAAAGAGTTAAAAAACTCCCTTAGTATTTATTCTTTAAAGTAGCGTAACCCAAACAAGTCATAGTATTAAAAGTCACCAGATAATATTGTTAACTTTCTTAATGGCTCACTTTCCCATTCTGCCGCCTGCCTTAACCAATATCTCGCATCGGTATTAAGGCCTTGTTGGTATAAAGCAAAGGCTATGTTGTAATGAAAACTCGGCATCAAATAGTTCAAAGGTTTTGCTTTTAATAAAGTAAGGTATTCCTCAGGGAACTCATTGGCGAAATATCTGAGTTGAGTGCGTCGGTTTAAAGGCTTAAATGCTGAATAACCTGACACCCGCTGACTTCGTGTTACATTTGCTAGTGCGCTAGACTGTTGACAACTTTCAGCTAGATGGACTCCTATTCGCTCTTTAAAAGCTATCGGTGTCCCCAAACGCCATTTTTTTTGTTTGCTAATACTGTTATCCACGGCTTGTAAAATAGGTGTAGTCACTTTTATTTCCTTAGCCCATGCTAAACCAGCTAAGACACGAGGCCTTACATTTTCCCGCTCACCTTCATAGTAGTTAGCTAATACCGCAATATTATGGGCAAATGTTTTTTGTTGAACACCTTGGCATGTGTCATGACCTTTACTTAATGGGTATTCATCAACAAAGCCGAGTAAATGACTTAATTCATGGCTAAAAACATCGGCATTATCCCCGACATCAAAATATAGAATACCTAAGTGTACGTTGGCGCCACCTTCTTTTAACATCAAGCCTATGTGTCTACTGCTCACCTCTTTTGCTACACTTTGCCAACGTGCTTCATCACATGATATAGCCTGCTCTGCTTGAGCCATACAATCAATACGGTTCTTGCTAATATAGCGTGGCGTCGGTAAACATATAAACGGTGCCAGTGCTTGCTGCTCTTGAAAGGTTTTGATCAACTGGTCAAGGTGCTTTAAATGAGCCAAATTAGTCGCATAAAGTTGTAAACTTGTGATACAAGGTAATGATGCTTTAAATGGAAAATTAATTTGACCGCCAGCATTATTTTTCAAAACTTCTGTATTTGTTATTACCAAATATTTATTTAAGTCAGCTAATAGCCGATGTACTTTGTTATGGCCATAGCGCTTATACTTATCTGAGGTTAATAACTGCTTAACTAGTGTCACATTTCCTTGATAAACCGCCATTTTGATGCGTAAAACTAACCGAATTTCAGCTAAATTATTACTTTTAAGTGTTTCAGGTAATTGCCTTAAGGCCGCTTGTGCTTTTAAAAGCTTATCTTCGTTAAAATAGAGCTTTGTTAGTGCGATAGCGGCTTGGTGCGAATCTAAACGAATAGCTTGTTCAAACCACATAATAGCAGTGTTATTCAATGCTGTATTTGATTCTTGCTGGGATTTATTCTGATACCAATGACCAAGTTTTAATGCGGTACTTGCTTGGCTTTTACCTAATTTTTGGTTGAGTGCTAACCAATTCATGCTGTCAAAATCAGCTGCTTTTTCTTTTATTGTTAGTGCGGCAATATGGTCATGTTTTAGACCGTAGATAAGTTGGCCACTGCGGTAGTTATTTTTACCCAATTGTTTAGCTAGATAGTCCGATAAAAAAAATGAGCTTGATGATAGAAATATCATCAAGCTCATCATTAATATAAAAAGGCAGAATT
>JALJPA010000252.1 GCA_022969215.1 Colwellia sp.
GATAAGTATAGTATTCGCGCCACCAAAATTCGCCCTATGCTTTAAATAGGTTTTCATGTAGCTATGATTTAGCGGTATATTTTTGGTAAACGAGGCATCAAGCCTAATCTGTGTCGCTTGAAAAAGAAAAAATGCGCTGGTGATGATGAATAACATTAACACCAGGAATTTATGACGAAATAGGCCTACTTCAATACGACTAGCCAGAGAAATTTTCATAGTGATACATTCCGAACTTTATTATATTTAATGATTAAATTGCTTATAACTGCTTTTTAAACGATGACTTGTTAATTTTTAGGTAAATTCAAAACCTTAATGCCAACATCTGAAACGGCCAATAATCGACCTTTAAACCATACACCAGCAATTAAGGTTTTACCGTCTTGTTGTGGTCTTTGACTGAAGCTTTCACCATCATCGCTACTAACCAGTAACATGCCATTATTCCCTAAGACAAATATACGTTCATCATCAGCAAAAACAATATCATTGAGTAATGCCGTGGTGTTGGTAGCTATTTCTTGCCATTGAAGGCCATTTTTAATGCTACGAAATACATGTCCCCGTAAACCAGCAACTAGAATGTTACCACTTTGTGTTCTAGCCAATGAGAAAAATGAGCCCTGATAAAATCCGTCAAATTGCTGCCAAGTAAGACCAAAGTCATTACTTTTAGCAAGTAAGCCAGTTTCACCTAGCAAGAATAAAGTCCGGCCATCTTGCACTAAACCGTTAAAATGCGGCAAAATAAAGGCAATCTCATCTAGATATGCCTCTTCATCTTCTGCTTTGAGCTCATTAATGTAGTCAACATCATCCGCTAATAGAAACTCTTGGTGAAATTCACTCTGCCAAGTTGTACCACCATCATTGCTACGAAAAACTTGTCCATAAGCTCCAACGGCTAAGCCTTGCTGGGCATTTTTAAAATAAATATCAAGCAAGGGTTTCTCAAGGTTCGGTAAATATTGTTGTACTTGCCAGTTAAGCCCGCCATCTTGACTATGTAATATAGTGGCATCATGACCCACAGCCCAACCTAATTGCTCATTTAAAAAATAGACGCTGGTTAAAGTTGCCTGGACGGGTACATTGGCTTGCTGCCAATTGTCTCCATCACTCGACAACAAAATATGTCCATGTTGGCCAACAGCAACTAACTTATCTTGGCCGACGGGGGATATATCCAATAATAGTGATTTACTGGCTAAAGCCGATTTGGTTGCAGGAGCTAGGGCAGCAGAAGTTACAACTGTGTCTGCAGCACGAACGGAGGAGAGGGAAATAATAGAAATAACTGCAAAAGCAACTAATAAACGCATAACGACACTCTTTCTTTTTGATTTCTGAAAATAAAAATAGTAATAAAAATAAAGGTAAAACTTAACTAAATTAAAGTATGTACTGAATCCGTACTAATAAGCGCTAAATTCAGCGCTAAAAAAAACGGCTAACATCTGTCAGCCGTTTCCATATTACTGATTATCTACGACCTTCTCGTCTTAACGCTGCGGGAGTAAAATCTCGCTCATTAAGTTGTTTAGAGAAGTCATACATTTTCTCTTCGTTATCTAAGCCTATTGCTATGTAACGACGCGATTGAAGATCATGAAATACATCTAGGGTTGACCAAAGTGTTGGTACATCATAATAATTGATCGCATGGGCAATACCAACGCGGTAAAGCTCATCACGATTATCATAAATATCCGTGATTGCTACTTGCCAGCTATCTTCATCGATATAGAAAACACGCTTCTTGTAAATATGGCGAGTGTTTTCTTTCAGGTTAGCTTCGACAACCCAAACACGATGCTTTTCATAACGTACTAGGTCTGGGTTGATATGACCTGGCTGAATAATATCATCATAGGTTACTTTATCACTATGAAGACGATAGTCATTATAAGGGATCAATAATTCTTGCTTGCCTTTTAACGTCCAGTTATAGCGATTTGGTGCGCCATTATACATATCAAAATCATCTGTGGTTCTTAAACCATCTGACGCTGTTCCTGGTGCATCATAAGCAACATTTGGCGCACGACGAACACGGCGTTGACCGGTATTGTAGGTCCAAGCTTGACGAGGGGTTTTTACTTGATCCATGGTCTCATGTACTAACAACGCGGTACCGGCTAAACGAGCAGGCTCTGTCACTTTTTGTTTAAATTTAAACAAAATATTGGTTTTTTCTAGTTCCGCTGGTGAGGCACCTTTAACATTGTAAGGTAATAACAATGTCTCTTTTAACCCCACATAAGTATAACTGCCTGATGCCGTTGGTGCTGCTTGACCAGCAAAACGGGTAACTGATTCACCACGATAACGCAGGGTATGGTTCCAAATCGCTTCTAAACCATTGGCTGGCATAGGAAAAGGAATACCCACTGCGGCTTGCTTTATACCATTACCGTTTTCAACTAATTCAGTACGGCCAGCATTATATTTAATCGCCTCGTAAACGTGCTCAGGGTAAGAAGCACTACGACGTGTTTGATAAATATTCATTTTATAAGTATCAGGATAGGTCTCAAATAACTTAATTTGACCCGGTGTTAATAGCCCTTTGTACTCAGCAACATTACTTGCCGTAATAGTGAATTCGATTTTATCATTTGGAAACGGATCAATATGGTGATCACCAACAGTATATCCAGCAGGAGCTTTAGTAATACCGCCAGTCCACTCAGGGATTGAACCGTCTTTATTCGCTGCACGTGTTGCGCCAACTGGCGTTAATTCTGATGACAATTTTGCCACTTGATCGCTAGGTACTTTAGCTAAAGCACCTGTTGATAAGACCATAGAGATGGTCAATGATAATAATGTGACTTTATTCATGTTATTTCTCATGATTACTGCCTTAAATTAGATTGAATAACTTACGCTGAAAGATACATAGTCACGATCTTCCATCTGGTTAGTAGTGCCAACACCACCGAAGAAACTGTTATAGCTTACATCTGCTGACCATTTACTTTGGTAATCAAATTTCAAACCTAAAGACATTGACTTTCTGTCTTCAATAAACATAAACAGTGGATCTGGTGTAATACCTTTAACATCGTGAGCAAAGACAATACGTGGCGACAAATTGATACCAGCAAAAACATTGGTATAGTCCATTTTAACTACCGCACGATAGCCCCAAGCAAACTCTGTTGGGAATGGGTTAGTTTCAGTACCACCTTGTAATACCTGCATAAGGCCACCGGTGCTGCCACTTCGCGCAGTACCTGGACCATTTAAACGTAATTCACTTTGCTCAGGCATATCATTAATATTGATACCACCGACTTCAATTAAACCAACAAATTGACTTGCACCTAAAGTAGGACCAAACAAATGTGTTAAGGTCGCTTGTGCTTGCACGGTATCGGATAAAATATAACCTTGTGCCGTTTGGCCTGGTTGGTATGGCGTGCCATCAGCTTGAACCATTTGTGAAACACCGTCTAAAGCTTCATATGCTGGGCTACCTGTATTAGCAAGTTGCTGTGGTACCGCAGCAAAAAGCAATTCAACATCATCTATTTGCATTGGTTCATCTTGACGGTAACTCACTTCACCAGCAAAGGCAGTGGTGCCGATAGTGGTGTTAAAGCTCATCGCATACATTTTGATGTCTTCTGGATAATCCAATTCAACACGAGAAAAGCTCTTTAATTCGCTATAGTTATCTTCGGTGATTTCATTACCAGCTAGATAGGCTATATCTCCCCCGATAGATTCCGCACCAAAATTAGCAGTTATACCTGAAAAAATGGGACGGCGACTATGGTAATTAACATGGTATAGACTAATTTCGGTATCATTCAGCTCAGGGATAAACCAAGATAAACGCAAACCATATTGGCCGCCATCATCGGGTTCATTTTCCGCTTTAGAGCCTGGCGCTCGAAGCGTCATGTTGCCAGCATAAGCTGAATACATAGCTCCAGCTTGAGCTTGAGCTTGAGCTATAGTATTTTCATCACCTGTAGCTAGTGCTGCTCGGACCATATTACCAATATCATTTAAGCCACCCATGAGGTAATCTAAATTCATATCAGGATTACCGCCAAAACCTAACTGGACATTATTATATTGTCCACCATCACCGGCAAAATCATTGGTAGAAAAATAACTACCTGGTGGTGGCAATATGGTCTTTTCCCAAGAGTATTGGTAGTAGGCTTCAACGTTGAAGTTATCAGTTAAGCCTAATGAACCCCACAAGGTACCAACCGGAATAAAGGCTTCTTTTAATTCGGCTCCGGGTGCACGTAAACGAGCAATATCAACAGCATTAATCTCACTAATGCCATGAGAAATCAAGGTACTTTCACCCCAACTAATCACTTGATCACCAAGACGTACAGAGAAAGGCATTTCGCCTATTTCAAAGTCGCCATAAACATAAGCATCAAGTAGACGAACATCTTTACAGACCTGCTTTTTAGCTTCGCTGTCACGACAGGGATCAAAAACATTACCGGTAATTGAATTTGATGAAGCTCTATCGTCATCCATCATGGCGTAATCATAAAAATACATACCACGAACAAAAATACCCACATTTTGATAATGAATATCTAATTCATGCACACCTTTGAATATTTTAGAGAAACTTTCACCGGCATTGTAATTCAAGTTGCCCGCGTCACCATTGGTGGAGTAGCCGCCTTTACCCTGAGCCCAAATATCTTCTTTCGGTACCGCTGGAGAGAATATATTGTAATTGCTAAAATCAAGACCACTATTGGCGTTGTTAGACTTACCAACATTGTCATTCCAATTTCTATTTTCTGTGCGCCAGCTTGAGCCGATGCTAAAGGTAGAATCAAAACTGATCTCTACATCACCTAACTCAAATCTTGCTGCTTGAGCACTATTAACCATTGAGGTTAACAATGTTATCGAAAGCGCAGCAGCAATACCTACAGCTAAAGGTTTTTTGGCAAAGCCATGTTGAGGCTTGTGTTTCATCTAATCTCTCCCCTATTCAAACATGATACTAAAAGATAAAATATCCGCGAAAGTTCATCTCTATAAATGTAATCAAAAGTTAGTTTTTGTTTTATTGTTTATCTAACGGCAACAATAATTACATCATTTGACTTAGGTAGCAAGCGTAAAGGTGAGAGTTAAAGCGCTATATTTTAATGACTTGCATTGAAACCATCCAAGGTTTAAATACCATGTTTAAAACTAGCGTTTAAAAACAAATCATTACAAAACGTTCATTGTTTTATAAGTTGATGAAATAACGTTGATTTGTTAAGCCTATGACAACAAAGACACTAACAAAATGGTCAGACCACTGTTTCAAGTGTTTACTCTATTTAAGCAGGTTTAGGTTAAATTATTTAACTTTAGATAGGGCTAAAAACTTGTTCTGCTGGGTTTGTAAACAAAAGTGGCCTTGGATACCGTTTGCAGTAAGGTATTTCCGTAGATGCATGGCAGGGAATTGAACTTTAATGCCTTGGGTTGTGGTTACCACGACATTTTGAACTTTACCTTGGTAATAAGGCAGGAATTCTTGAGTGGTGATATTGAGAGAGAAGTAATATTTCATAGGGTTATAATTTAATAACGTGCTCACCGGTAAAATGAGCACGCTACTATACAGTGATATACCTAGAGTTCAGCTTGATTAATCATTTAGCGCAGCATCAAGTTTTTCTTTTAAGTCATTTGATAACTTAGGCAATGATTGCAATTTAACTAACTCTGCCCTCATTAATTTTTGATGGCGTGGTGCAAAACTTTTAAATTGAATTAGTGGCGTGATCAGTCTTGAAGCAACTTGCGGGTTAATTTCATTTAATTTTGCAATTTGCTCGGCTAAAAATTGATAACCTCGCCCAGTCGGACAATGAAAATACTTAGGATTATTCATGGCAAAAGCACCAATTAAAGAGCGAGCTCGATTTGGATTTTTCAAACTAAATTGTGAATGGGTCAATAAGTTGTCAAGTTGCACAAAAATATCTTTACTGACAACACTGGCATTTAAAGCAAACCATTTATCCATCACTAAGGTTGTTTGCTGCCACTTATGTTCAAAGTGTTGTAGCTGCTTATGCAAGTCGGTTAAGTTATGCTTTGCTGAGCAGGTTAATGCAGCCAAACTATCGGTCATATTCTCTTGTAGAATGTCATCATTATCGGTAGCTTGCTGATATTGCTGTGTTACCAAATATTGATATTCAGGTAAAAGACTTAGGAGCGTTAAACAAACATTTTTTAATGCGCGATTAGCAACTCTA
>JALJPA010000253.1 GCA_022969215.1 Colwellia sp.
CCCCCCCCCCCCCCCCCCCCCCCCCCCCCCCCCCCCCCCCCCCCCCCCCCCCCCCCCCCCCCCCCCCCCCCCCCCCCTGAGTGCGATGTTTCAAGCAAGACTATTGAAGGGAAATTTATCAATTCTCAGAAATCAACGTTTGGTCGAAAAATGAGTGAGGCCAAAAAAGCACAATTCCTAAGCCAGCAGAGCTAACAAGGCGTTTAAACGGAACTAAAAAAAAGGGGCAAATGGGGTCAAGTCTTGTCTTTTGCCTTTAAGCTAAGTTGAGTTAAAGTTTAGTAACACTTAAGAGCCAGCTACGGAGCCATAATCCCCCTTGTATTGCCGCCGGAGCGATTTACAAAATTGGCGAGTGGAGCGACAGGACGTCGCGGAAAGCGAAGTTGAGCCATGGATGGCGAATCTGAGCGGCCGTCAATTTTGTGAATTGCGGAGGAGTCTTTCGGCAATATTGGGGCGAAATTTTTTATGTACAGGATGTACGGTATTCGGCGGTGGCAGGGATGCCAAAGAGCTTCTTTGGTTCCGTTTCTTTTTTTTCGCAAAAAAGAAATGAACTCGACGTAGTCGAAACTGCATTAAAATCTTTTGAATTTAACATTAAAAAATAAATCAGTTATCTTTATTCCCCTCAAATATCTATGACCATAGAGATTATTCGAAAATTAAATGCTCAAGTTTATCGGGAACACCGTTAAATTGATCTGCATCTGCTTGGGGAGTGATTACTTCGGTGATGATGGGCCATACTTCGCTTAGTTGAGCATTGAGTGCAAGAAATTGTTCTTGGCCCTCTGGCAGTTCATCTTCCTGATGGATGGCATCAGCTGGGCACTCAGGTACACATAAATCACAATCGATGCAGGCTATTGGGTTTATGACCAGAAAGTTTGGGCCTTCATGAAAGGCATCGGCTGGGCATACGGATACGCAGTCGGTGTATTTACATTGAATACAATTGTCGGTAACAACAAATGCCATAGCCAAACTCTCTTCGAAAAATTATTGGCGCAGATCATACCATGACAACAGATTATATAAATATTGTAGGCCATAATTCGCACTTAATAGGATAATTCTAACATCCAAATACTTATTTAGCTGCACATGCAATTGCTTCTTACATGCCTCTATTTGCTTACCTCACATTTTGTTCTGTAATTTATCCAACAAATATTGGCTTGAAGTTTAGAGCGTTCTTTTCAGGGATGATCATTGCAGCTGCTTAGGCCTACTCATGTGTTTTATGTCTTTCAATCTAAACTTTCTGTTGTGCCGATAAAGTTAAATCAATCCGATTTTGCTGGGATTTTATGTTGTATTTTCTATGCAACACTGACTATTACGTTGTTAAATTGCGTATAATCCGGCTACATTTTTTACTATAACTAAGTAACCTTGGAAGCCTGCCATGATCCGTCTGACTAATCTTAAACTCGCCCTCGATCACAGCGATGATGATCTTAAAAATATTGTTATATCCACACTTAAGATTAGCGCTGAGCAACTGCTGGATTTTAGCGTTTTCCGTCGGGGTATCGATGCGCGTAAAAAACGTAACATCTTGTTGTTGTATACCATCGATGTGCAAACGAGTGACGATGAGGCGTTGTTAACCAAGTATAGTGATAATCAGTCGATACGTTTGACCCCAGACATGGCCTATAAATTTGTTACTAAAGCACCTGAGCAATTAGGTAGTCGCCCGGTGGTGATTGGTTTTGGTCCCTGTGGATTATTTGTCGGTTTAGTGTTGGCGCAAATGGGCTTTAAGCCAATTATTCTCGATCGTGGTAAGGAAGTGCGTGAGCGCACTAAAGATACTTTTAGCTTTTGGCGGAAGCGTACGCTTAATACCGAATCTAATGTTCAATTTGGTGAAGGTGGGGCGGGTACGTTTTCGGACGGCAAACTCTATAGTCAAGTTAAAGACAAAAAGCATTATGGTCGCAAAGTGCTGCATGAATTTGTTAAGGCGGGCGCACCCGAGGAAATACTCTTTGTATCAAAGCCGCACATTGGTACGTTCAAGTTAGTGACGATGGTCGAGAAGATGCGCGCTATGATCATTGAGCTAGGCGGCGAAATCCGCTTTAGTGCGCGGGTCGACGATCTTGATATTGTCGATGGTAAAATTAAAGGGCTCACGTTATCCAACGGCGATAAAATCGTCTCAGATCATATTGCTTTAGCCATTGGGCATAGTGCGCGTGATACTTTCCAAATGGTGCATGATAAAGGCGTTTACATTGAAGCTAAGCCATTTTCTATTGGTTTTAGGATCGAGCATCCACAATCAGTGATTGATGCAGCATTATATGGCGACAGTGCTGGGCATCCAATCTTGGGTGCCGCCGATTATAAGTTAGTGCATCACGCTAAGAATGGACGCTCCGTCTACAGTTTTTGCATGTGCCCAGGGGGTACTGTAGTGGCGGCAACTTCGGAAGAAAACCACGTAGTGACCAATGGCATGAGTCAATACTCGCGTAATGAGCGTAACGCCAATAGCGCGATTGTGGTAGGGATTGATCCATCTGACTATCCCGGTGGCCCATTAGCTGGCATTGATTTGCAGAGAGATCTTGAGCGCGCCGCCTTTAAGTTGGGGGGCGAAAACTATGATGCTACAATGCAACGTGTGGGTGATTTCTTAAAGAGCAATGCGACGACCGACATTGGTGTTGTGCAGCCATCTTATAAGCCGGGTGTGAAGCTAACGGATCTGACGGGTTTGCTACCCGAATATTGTAATGTGGCTTTACGTGAAGCGATACCGGCGTTCAACAAGAAGATAGCAGGTTTCGCTCATGAAGATGCAACATTAACGGCTGTTGAAACCCGCACCTCATCGCCAATCTGTATCAAGCGCGACAAAGTTAATTACCAAAGCATTAACACCCAAGGATTGTTCCCAGCAGGCGAAGGTGCCGGTTATGCGGGAGGCATATTATCAGCGGCGATTGATGGCATTAAAGTGGCGGAGGCAATGGCGCTTTCTATCACTGGGGAGCTAATTGTGACTAATGATGAGTAACCTATAGAGAAGCCAGTGCACTGAACTAAATCGATAGAACCAAGGGGGTGATGTTTTGTCTTTTGCCCCCAAACTAAAACGTTATCAATATAATCATATGATTTTCTAGTTATTCTTCTGTGATAAGTGCTTGAAAAGTCCGCTCAGTGTTGAATAGGTGTAGCCTACTTATTCAACCTTCAACGGTTGTTTTTCTATGGGCTTGGTCTTGTCGAATTATGTATTCGCAGGGAGATGGGCATTGGTTAGTGTATATTTTTCGATTAAAATGATTGCGCTATTATGCCGTTCTAACAATCGCTATTATTCCCGTGACAACTTTATGATACTGGTTGCTTACAGGGGTTTTTCTTCCTAACTTTTGCCATTTTAAGGTAAGAAATAGCAATATAGAAGCCAAAATTGGCTTTGTCGGTCTTGTTTTGATGGATGCGGTGATGGTTTGACGCTTGTAGTCAAAGAGGTATTTATTGGCATCTTATGTCATGTATAAAGTTAAATTTAATAGGGAATCATAGTGAACTGTACAGAATGTGGAATGGAGCTTACTGAGAGTGATTGTGAAAAATGTGGGAAATCCCAGGTTTCTAAAAATATAGCACCGGAAAATGGCAGCGTAGATATGCCAGCAAGTCAGGTTCTTGCTAATAACCAGCTTCATGTGAGTAATGTCTGGCAGGGCGAAAACACAACCGCAGCCGCTAATATTGAGAGAACATTGGTTAAGTCTATTAGACTCGGGGAGCGCCCTGTAAAAACATTGTGGTTAATTATTTTTGGCTTGATAGGGTTTGTGGGAAGTTGGGCAACAGTATTTAGTGGATTTGGCGACTCTTGGAAATTTTTGTTTTTGACTATTATCCTGTTAAGTATGTGTATGTTTTTAATTGGTATCATTTTATGGAGAGCCAATTTTTTAAGATTAAAGTGGTTTAATTTAGAATCTAACAGTGATGGTGAAATATTTGTTACAAAAATGTCTGGCAGTTGTCCTAATTGTGAGGGTAGCTTAAAGCTTAGCAAACTGAGGGTGGCGCCAAATTTCAGTAAAACATTTGTTCGCTGTTCTAAAAATGGTGATCATATATGGGACTTTGATTATAAAGTTTTAGATTGAAGTGCAGAGGGGTAGTCAGTGCTGCCTTGCCTTGCCTTGCCCTGTCAATCAATAAATAAATTCAGAGTATGTGAATACCAAGGGGCTGCTCAAGCTGATTTTGTTGAGGTGTGTATAGAATAAATGGAGTTAGAGTGAGGCTTGTCTAAAAGCTCGGCCCGATCAGCCTATATCTTGCAGGAACTGTTTTTTTACTCTCATTTAAAAATCCTACTCGATCAGTTTTAATCGAGCAGAATTAAATCATCCTGCCTATTTTAGCTTGTTTAGATCTTTGTAAGCTGCAGGCACGTTTAGAGCGGGGTGTACCCAGCCGAACAGGGCGTAACCGGTGAATTTAGTCATGGTCACTTTTGCGACGGTTTGTGCAAGCGTTAGCCCTTGGTCGATAGCGCTTTGCACTTGCTCCTTTACGGTGGCCAGATAGTCGATATGCCATTTGATGTCTTGTTTGCTCATCATTGAACCGTGTCCGGGTATCACCTTGGCATCCTCGGGTAAGAAATCATATACTTTGTTGAGTGTTGCTAAGGTTTCCAATAAATGCCCATCTAGTAACCATGGTAATGACGGTTTAACCGTGATGATTGGATTGCCGGCCCAGAGTGTCTTTGATTGTGGCTCCCATACAAACAGATCACCGCCAGTTTGGGCAAAGCCAAAATCAATAATTTGTACTACTTTACCGCCTAGATCTATGGTTAGTTTTCCGCTCTCGGGAATTAAGGTGTCGCCAGTAGTAGGGACTATTTGCTCAATACCTCTGCCTTTGCCAAAATTCTGCATCATAAATTCGGTGTCAGCTTTGAAGTGCTGATCGATATAGGCCTTGGCATTAACGTGTTGAATAATGTTGGTCGCTGCGGGAAGGTACATGTTTCCATAGGAGTGGTCACCATGGAAACTGGTATTGACCGCGTGCCGTATAGGTTTGTCTGTTACCTCTCGTACTAGTTGTTGCACTTGTTTATTTAATCTTTCATTGAGCATGGTATCAATCAGTAAAACACCGTCGCTACCGATAACAAAGCCACCACTTGTCGCGACCGGTAAACCTTTTACCTCCTTTGCTTTAGCTTCGCTTGAATAATAGGCATAAACGCCATCCGCGAGTTTCTCTGAGACAAGTGTCACTTTGTTGGCATCCCATACAGGCTCTGCTGCAGATACTGATCCGACCGACATTACCAACAGTGTCGGTATGAAAATAGTGCGTGTTATATTGTGTAGCGTTTTCATCATGTGTTCCTTTAATTAAGAGGGTTGTCCTATTTTTCAGGTACAGCTGTCAAGCGAATATACGACCCTTTGTGGTTGTAAGCTTGTTAAAGAAACAAAAGGATAGTACTCAGCAGTATTATAAAAAAGTATTATTAAGTTATACTCTTAATAACTAATTTCTATATAGATTGAAGCTGATGACTTATGATCAACTGAAAGTGCTCGATGCTATTATTACTGAGGGTAGCTTTAATGCGGCGTCTAGGCGCCTTTTTACCAGCCAGCCGGCAATCAGTGTCGCGATTAAAAAATTAGAAGACGAGTTCAATTTAAAACTGTTTTCTCGTGATCAATATCGTCCAGTATTAACGCCTGCTGGAAAGGTTTTTTATCAGAAGAGCAAACGAGTATTAGAGCAAACGAGGGATTTAGAATTATTAGCTAGGCAGCTTTCAATTGGTAATGAGCCTGAAATTCGGATAGCCATTGAGGCCGTTTTTCCGTTGCCAGTCATTTCAGGTCTGCTTAAAAATTATGAAAATGACCATCCAGCCACTAAATTGTATTTATCTTCTGAGTATCTTAATGGCGCGGTAGAGCGGGTTTTAGATGGAACGGCTGACATAGCCCTCATTGCAAAACTGCGAGAAGATTCAAAGCTTGAATCTATTCCTTTAACCCAAATTCAAATGATTCCAGTTGCTGCTCCCGAATTTTGTCCCGTGCACGCTAGCCATGGTTTGAGTTTAGATGAGATCAAAGAATACGTGCAAGTGGTTGTAACAGATAGCAGTCATCAGGAGGACAACAAATTATCACACGGTGTTTTAGAGGGTGGGCGGATTTGGTTGGTGAATGATTTT
>JALJPA010000254.1 GCA_022969215.1 Colwellia sp.
GTTTCGTCAGTACCAGCAATTGGTGAGTAAGGATTAAATTGTAAACCTAGAGCAAAACCTTTTAGCTCAGAGAAGTGCTTAGCCGTTGTTGCATAGTCAAACTCTGCAGTACCAACTTTTGCCAAATCCGCATCTAAATCATTGATATAGTGAATAACTGTAGCAACTACGCCACGTTCCCATGCATTTAGAGCCGCATCGCGGTAAGTTAATAACTCAGCTTTTTGATCTGCCGTTAAGTCCATACCAGCATTATCATTAATTAACTTACGACCTTGTAAGAAAGCTTCCATCGCTTGAGTAGTGTAATCAGTTGCTGCCGGATTAGCACTGCCATCAGGTAATAGTTTTGAACTACGGTCACGTTTTGCAGCATTTACCGAGTTACCAAAGTTCTTCTCACTCTTTAAATCAATTGCGCCATCGCCATCTGTATCATGCTGACCATTCCAGTCGCTACGACCATCTTCGTCAGTTGAAACTTTGCCAGCGATTTCATTATCGTTATAAGCTAAGTAATCACGCGCAGCGCCAAAGTAGCCAAAACCTTCATCAAACTGATGTTCAAGTTTAGTATAATCTTTAGTGCCTTCTTTATCGCCCGAGATATTATCTGTGGCTAAGCCTTTATCTTCATCTAAATAATCATCAGTTGCTTGTGAGTAAGTCACAGACATTAATAAGAATTTTTGAATCAATTGGTTTAAGTCTAAACCGTTATCAGTAACATATACTGGGATTTCATTCTCTGCTACTTGATCTGCGCCTGGTGCATAACGGTTGTTACCTAGGTTATCAATGGCAATATCAGCAATTTGTTGGAAGTAAGTATCAATCAAGTCAACTGGTGTAGTTGAACCTTTTGCGCCCCAACCAGCAAATTCAGTGCTCCAGTCTTTATGTTGTCCACCGGTATCTTGGCCAGCAACTTTATCTTTCAAACTTTTATAGCTACTTGAAAGTTCAGAAAACTTTGTTTGTTTAGCTGTAGTAAAAGTAATATTAAGTGCATCCCATGAGTTTTCATCGGCATTATACAAACTATTTAATTTTGCAATAACATCAGCTTTAGTAGTTAAATCACCATTATCTAAATCAGCTTGTAAACCACCTTTACCGATGTAGTGCTTTAGCTCGGCAATTAGTGCATGACGTGCTGATTGACCGCCGTAAGAAACACTTGATTGAGTGGTATCGCCTACTTTGCTCATAAAGCCGTAGTAATCAAGTAAATCATTTACATCGATGGTTAATTCTTGTGTGTGGGCTAAACCACCGTTATCTGTAACAGTAACGTTTAACGCAACACTCGTTGTTTTTTCAAAGTCGAATGAAGATTCAGCAGCAAGAGAAAGCTTATCGCCGGTAATAACAAAATCAGCATTATCAGTAGTAAAGGTAAAAGTATCGCCTGTATTTGCATCAGTAGCGGTTAAGGTACCAACTTCAGTACCCATTGCATTTTCGTCAACTGTATTTGCTGATAATGCGATAGCCGTAGGCGCCGTTTTAGCTTCTACTTCTGGCTCTGGATCACTACTACTTGAACCACAAGCGCTTAACGTTGAGGTTGCTACCATTACAGCTATAGCGAGTGCTTTTCTTTGAAATTTCATTACTACTCCAATTGAGCTCATTAGTGCCAAAAATGTTACCTCAATGTTAAATATTGAGTGATAACATGTAGACTAGAGCTATTTTGTATTATTTTTAATTGCCCGCATAATACACAAAGTTAAACACAAATGCGAATAAATCTCATAAAGATGTAAGTTAATGTTACCTTTATTGATTTATAGCAAAGAAAATTACAAATAGGCAAATAAAGCTATAAACTTATCCGAGATAAAATAGAAAAGGTCGCGAATGCGACCTTTATTAGAATTGATAAAATTTAACTAATGGGGATTAACGGCCGAACATACCGCCGCCACCACCCATACCACCTGGTGGCATCATACCTTGCATGCTGCGCATCATTTTCTTCATGCCGCCTTTGCCTGACATTTTCTTCATCATTTTTTGCATTTGAGCAAATTGCTTGAGCATTTTATTAACATCTTGGATCTGAGTACCAGAGCCGGCAGCGATACGACGCTTGCGTGAACCTTTGATAATATCAGGACGCTCACGTTCGCCCGGTGTCATAGAATTAATAATAGCTTCCATACGCACAGTGATTTTATCATCCATCTGATCTTTGATTTTATCAGACATATTACCCATGCCCGGCAGTTTATCCATCATGCCCATCATGCCGCCCATACTTTTCATTTGCACAAGCTGGTCACGGAAATCTTCTAAGCTGAAACCTTTACCACTTTTAACTTTTTTAGCTAATTTCTCAGCTTGTTTTCTATCAACTTTTTGCTCTATCTCTTCAACAAGAGAAAGTACGTCACCCATGCCCAAGATACGTGAGGCAATACGATCAGGATGGAAAGGCTCTAACGCTTCAATTTTTTCCCCGACACCCATAAACTTGATTGGCTTACCGGTAATATGACGAATAGAGAGCGCTGCACCACCGCGAGCATCACCATCAGTCTTGGTTAAGATAATACCGGTTAATGGTAAGGCATCATTGAAGGCCTTAGCCGTATTCGCGGCATCTTGACCTGTCATTGCATCAACAGTGAAAAGAGTTTCTACTGGGTTGATAGCAGCATGAAGCTCCTGAATTTCAGCCATCATGGCTGTATCGATATGTAAACGACCGGCAGTATCAACAATTAATACATCGAAGAAGTTCTTTTTAGCATGATCAATAGCGGC
Organism: Colwellia sp.; assembly: GCA_022969215.1. GTDB lineage: Bacteria > Pseudomonadota > Gammaproteobacteria > Enterobacterales > Alteromonadaceae > Colwellia. The sequence goes on from JALJPA010000254.1 coordinate 2,776, forward strand.
AGTGGCAATATCTATGGGTTTTTGCGTGATATCACTTGGGAAAAAGCCAACATTAATTTCCTCGGCTAAGGTTTCCAGCTGTTTTATCGCTGCTGGACGATATACATCGACACTGACAACTAATACTTTTTTCTTTTCGCGTTCGGTTAAAAACTTTGCCAACTTAGCAACAGAAGTGGTTTTACCCGCACCTTGTAAACCAGCCATTAACACTATAGCTGGTGGCGCCGCTTTTAAATCAAGGCCTTCGTTGACTTCACCCATGGCCGATTCAAGTTCTTTCTGTACAATTTTGACAAAAACTTGACCTGGGGAGAGACTTTTAGAAACATCCGTACCAACCGCTTGCTCTTTTACTTTAGCAATAAATTCACGAATAACGGGCAAAGCGACATCGGCTTCAAGTAATGCCATACGTACTTCACGTAGGGTATCTTTAATATTGTCTTCGGTTAAACGGCCACGGCCACTAATGTTTTTAAGCGTTTTACTTAAGCGATCGGAAAGATTGTCAAACATGAAATACTCTAACAGCGAAATATAGGTGAGGTTAATGCTGCTATTATACCCAAATATCCCTAAGATGCGACAGCAGATAGTCCCCCATGTCATTTAGTACTGATAAAAGTGAATTATAAATACTTTAGTGCACAAGATTCATTCGCTATTCTCTATTAAAACACTGAGTAGCTTGTTAATAAAATAAGCCTTAGCTTTCTTTAATTTAAGTCAATACTTTGCACGAATCACATGGCGCAGGAGATTTTATCTGATAGAATCAATTTTTTAATGGATATGTTCCGTTGTTTTAGGGGTTAATTAGTGGATTTTTTGGTTATAGGTTCAAGTTTAGCTTTTGTGCTTTATATACTTGCTACGTTAGCAATCGTTACACGATTATTTCATCCTAAAGGACCGAATATCACCTTAGTATTAAGTTTAGCTACAGCTGCTATTACGGTACATGGCTTTAATGATGCATTATTATTCTTTTCCCAAAACAGTATCAACTTTAACTTACCTAATGTAATTTCCTTAGTCAGCTTAATTATCACAATGGTGATCACCTTGGTGGCGCTGCGCTTTAAAGTCAATTTATTGCTACCCGTGGTCTATGGTTTTACCGGCTTATGGCAATTAGTCATCATCTTTCTTCCGCCCATTGACTCTATTCCCTTGGTGGTAGAGAAAGCCATTTTATTGAGCCATATCAGTTTTGCTTTGATTGCTTATTGCATTCTCATTATTGCTACCTTATTTGCCTTTCAAGTCACTTACATCAACTTAAAACTCAAAAATAAAAACTTGACTGCGGTCGCTCATTTACCACCGCTTATGCAAGTAGAGAAGCAACTTTTTAGTATCTTAACCGTAGGTACAGCCGTTCTATTTGTTAGTGAAGTTATTGGCTTTGCTTTCCTTGATAACTTTCTGGCGAAAGAAAATGCTCATAAAACTGTTCTATCACTGCTAGCTTTTGCTATTTATTGCATTATTCTTTGGGGACACTTTCAAAAAGGTTGGCGTGGTCACCGAGTCTTGGTGTTAATGATCAGTGCCAGTGGTTTACTGACATTAGCTTACTTTGGTAGCCGCTTGGTTAAAGAATTCATTTTATAAATAACCACTATTCCCCTCTACCCTTGTCGCAATGTCACTGCTGGTAAATACCCGCTATCAATCAAAGTGCAGGGGTTCAGTGGGACTTAAAATGACTTTAGACAAGAAAAATAGATTAAGCATAGTCACTCTATGTTTTGATTATTTAGCGCAGTATAAAGTCATTTTAAACCCATCGAAGAAGCGTTTGAGCAACATCACTTCATCGTTGCTGTGGTTTATGATGAAATAACCATTATTTCATCATAGCGCCTTGAATTAAAATTGCTCAAACACTCTGATCCTTGCATCTTGATTGGTAACGGGTATAAGCTAGCAGTGTTACATCATTATTTTAATTTTTAACTTTTACTTTAGCTAAAGGAAATTCCCTTTTTGGACAGTATATCCACCCAGATGCTCTTTACCATTCTTGGCATCTTAATCGTTCTTTCTGCCTATTTTTCAGGCTCTGAAACCGGCATGATGTCATTGAATAGATATCGATTACGTCACCTCGAAAAACAAAAACATAAAGGTGCTAAGCGAGTCAGTAAATTACTTGCTCGCCCTGACCGCCTTATTGGTTTAATTCTCATTGGTAATAACCTAGTTAATATCGCAGCCTCGGCTATTGCCACGGTAATAGGTTTACGCTTATTTGGTGACATGGGCATTTTGATTGCCACCGTAGTATTAACCTTAGTTATCCTAATTTTTGCTGAAGTCACCCCTAAGACACTCGCAGCGCTGTACCCAGAAAAAGTGGCCTTCCCGAGTTCCATCATTTTAACCTTATTACTTAAACTACTTTTCCCTCTAGTGGTAGTGGTCAACTGGATAACCAATAGTTTCTTGATGCTTTTAGGTATTAATGCAGAGCAAAGAGAGCAACATAGTCTTAGTAGTGAAGAATTAAGAACGGTAGTAAACGAATCCGGCGCGCTATTACATCAGCGCGATCAAGCTATGCTAGTGAGCATTTTAGATTTAGAAAAGGTCTCGGTTGAAGACATCATGATTCCCCGCAATGAATTAGTGGGTATAGATGTTAACGATGATTGGAAAAAAATTCAAAAGCAACTTACTCAATCAAACCATACTCGAGTGCTGCTTTATCGCGATAGCATAGATGATGTTGTCGGTTATATACATGCCAGAGACGCATTAAAGCTTCTGTCCAAAAACCAGTTTACTAAGGCGACATTGCTTAGAGCGGTGCGTGAATTATATTTTATTCCCGAAGGAACACCACTAAATATTCAGCTTTTAAAGTTTCAACATGCTAAAGAACGTTTGGGCTTAGTGGTTGATGAATACGGCGATATCCAAGGCTTAGTTACTTTGGAAGATATTCTTGAAGAAATTGTTGGTGATTTCACCACAACCATGACGCCACCCACCAGTGATGAAGTTAACTTACAGCCAGATGGCAGCTATTTAGTCGATGCTAGTGCCAGTATTCGTGATATTAATAAAGAGATGTCATGGCAATTGCCCACAGATGGCCCTAAAACGCTTAATGGCTTGATTATCGAATACTTAGAAGAGATTCCACAGAGTAATATTAGTTTGCGCATTTCAGGCTACCCTGTAGAAATCATTGATGTGGCAGGCAATATGATAAAGACTGTACGGGTAATGCCTGAGCATTTTATTGATGATAACCCTGAAGATGAATAATTAAACAGTAACAAAGTTAACCACAAAGTTATCCACAGAATAAGACTTTCGAATAACCTTATTCAGCTTTCCACAATTTCTGTGGATAACAATAGCCAACCCTATTAGTAGCAGCACTTTGTTTTTTCAACAACTATTTAACAAAA
>JALJPA010000255.1 GCA_022969215.1 Colwellia sp.
AGGCACATCATTATCTGCAATAACAGTAATCGATACAGTATCTATGTCCGTTTCAGCACCATCCGATACCGTTAGTTCAAATTCTAACGTAGTATCGACATCAAGATTAGGAAGTCTAACTTCAGGATTTACCACTGAAGTTGAAGAGAAACTTACTGTGGGTGAGCCTGATATTTGTTTCCAGCTATAAGTTAAATTGTCAGCATCAACATCGGCAGATGCTGCGCCATTTAAGTTAATATTTGAATAGTCAGAGGCTATTTTATCATCCCCTGCATTAGCGACAGGAGCCGTATTTTTTTTAGGGATGTCATCTGTTGTAGCTGAAGTAGACGAACCTCCACAACCCGTTAGCGCTGTGATTAATGTGGCGGCAGCAATGAGGTTTAGAAATTCTTCCATTGTAGTTTCTCCATTATAAACTTTGTTTTTATATTTTTTTATTTTAGATTTCGTTGCCAAACCATAAATGTAAGCGCTTACATTTATGGTTTAAAAAAATACCAGTGCTGACCAACCGAAACATAGAAATCCATCATATGTTTCGATTTTTAGTGACTAGCATATACAACAACTAATTTAAAAATAAGCTCATTATATGAGCTGATTTTAAAGGATATAAATTTAGAATGGAATTTATTTGTATATATATTATTGGGGCCTATTTAGTGGGGTTAGAATCAAATTAAATACTCAGCACTGCCCCAATCTTACATTTATTTAAATCATCCAAACAGCATCACCAAGGCTTAAAATACCCCATCTACTGATGAGTTATCTGAATTTAAGCCAGATAACTCTTCAATATTCAAATAATTAAGCTTGCTGCTACTTTTCGGCTATTTGCCAAACCGCCACAGAGCCTGATATTTCATTGCCAACTACTAATAATGCTTCACCGGTTGGACTGTCTTCTGCGTTGATAAACTTCATGCCTTCTGGCCCTAAATCACCGGTAGTATCAGCGCCGGCAACTAAACCACGATTATAAAAATATTCAACAAAGGTAACATTATGTGGATTGGTGACGTTATAGGCGAGAATTCCGCCCATGCGCTCTAAACCAATAAAAGCATAGGTTTGTGAGCCTACTTTACCAAGTGTCAAAGCCTCAGGCTCTGCACCTTTGGCATCAGAGCGACTATCGCCACTATTCTCATCTTCCTCGTTGTTAAACGCATCACCATGAATAGACGCGGTAATACGCGCTATATCATCACCTGAGTCAAAAACAACTAAGCCATTGCGGTCCCAGATAGTAAATGAGCGCGCACCATAGGCATACAGCTTGCTATATTCGTCGCTATCATTTTTACCTAAGGCATTAGTGACTAACAAGCGGCCTAAACCATTCTTGCCACCATTAGCACTCACATAAGCATCGAGTTCAGCACTAACAGTGCCAAAGTCTTTTAAATCTTTAACCCGGGCTTCATCGGTATAAGAGATACAAATTTCTTCGCCCTCTTCCCATTCATAGATTCCCTCAGGAAAGTCACTTTGACACTCAGCTTTACCGGCATCCTCTAAAGCTTCCCGTTCAAAAGCGATATACTCACGACCATCGCCTTCATTCGCTGAAACAATAAAGTTAGCGCCCTGCCATTGATAAGTAGCTAGGGTGTCTGGCTGATACAACCCGTAAAGATTTTGATAAGTTTGCAGATTAACACCACCATCTTTATCTGAAACATCAATTTTAAATTGGCTCCAGTCTTTAAAACCAAGGCCTTTTACTTCAACACTATTATCACTTAGGTCAACAATGGCAATAGCGTTATTCTCTTGTAGGGACACAAAAGCGAACTTATCATCTATCGAAACGGCGATATACTCAGGCTCTAAATCTTGAGCAACGGTATAATTGCGAATACTGCCTTTTATCATCTGACCACTGGGATTGGAGAACTTTACCCCTTGCGCCTCTAATTCTGCTTGTTGCGTATTGAATGCTGCAAAGTTAATACTTGTGGCACTATCGGAAGGAATACCGGCAACAATATCAATCACTGAAATAGAGCCTTGTGGGTCAATCACATAATCAGCTGCTGGCTCACCTTCGTTAGCGACCAGCACCTTGCTGCCATCATGGGTAAAAACAACATTATCAGGCAAGTCACCCACTTCAACATTTTTAATAAAACTAGGTATCGCCCCTGAAATATCAAAGAAGGCAATATGACCATTTACGCCAGCGCTGCCAGAAGCGATAGCAACAGCAAGTAATTCATTATTGTTATCTATGGCAATACTGTTGGCATCGCCATTTAAGCCAGTAGTTGCTGGTAAATTCAAGGTGATAGTTGGCACAAGATTAGCGTTATTTACTACACCTTCAGCGTCAGGTGTTAATGCATCGCTATTAATACTTGAGGCATCAATAATTTCAACCACGGCTGGTGAAACTGAACTATTAATGGCATAAATCCAGTTTGTTGATTTTTGAAAATCAACAATTTCTGCCGCACCTTCAGGAGCTTCTGCATTAAGTACTGAACGGGCAACTAACGCTATCGAAAGTGAGCTTGGTGCATCTAGTCCATTGTCTCCATTATTACCGTGGGCACCATCCCCTCCTGCTGTGCCATCTTCACCATCAAACGTACAAGCAGACAAGGTGGTCATTAACATTAGCGCTAATATTGGTTTCTCAAACTTCATTTGTTTATCCTAGGGTTCATGTTTAATAGTTATCTTTAAATAGTTATATGTAATAAAAATCGGGTGTATATCACCAGAAAAATATGACAGTTATAAGACGAGCAGATGACGGTTTTAATATGAAATCTTATTACCAGTCTCAAAATGGTTTAAGAGCTAAATAGATAGGTTTGTATTGTGAAGTTAGTCATTAATAAATCGGTAAGAACAAACGAAAAAACCTTAACATTGCTGCCAAGGTTTTCTTTTAAGAAGCGTAATTGGTGAATAAAGATAAACTAGTAAAATGAATAATGGTTGTCTTAGTTAATTCGATGGATGTGGTTAGTAAAAATTTATAATGAAGTTCGAACACTCATATACTTTACAAGGCGTTAGTGAGTGTTCACCCTATTTAGCAATGTAAGCTTTGATTTCAGCATAATCACCTCATTTACTTTAAATTTAAGTTCAAGTTTAACGCTGCTATAAATTTTGTTTTGATAATGAATAAACATGGCGATGTAAGCGCCAACATAAGAGGTAAATTAAGCCATATAATACCATGCCACCTGCAAGCACCCCATACCAAGCGCCATATTGCCAGCAGGCAATTAAGTAAAAACCACCTAAGCTACCACCAATGTAATAGTGCACAAGGTATAACGCCGTTGCGGTTGCTTTCGCTACTTTCGCTTTCTGACTTACCCAGGCATAGGCAAGTGAGTGCGTGAAAAAAGCGCCTGAGCCAATAAGTAATAGACCAAAAACCATTGCGTACAATGAATCATAAACGGCTATCCACATACCTATTGCACTCACTGTTGTACCTAGCACCATGCCCTTGATTGGGCTGTAATGTAGGCTCCAACGGCCACTTAGTTTTGCCGAAATAGTACCGCTTAGATAGCACAGAAAAATCATCGACGTTAAGCTGATAGACAGTGAATACGGTGGCGCGATAAGACGGAACCCCATCACCGTATAAAGATTAACAATTAACGCAAAGTTTAAACCGCCAATAAGCATAGCAAGCCATAATTCACGCTGTTTTAAATGACCAATTACACCCTTGTTATGGTTGCGAAACTGCCCTCTTTTAGGGGTGAAAAATTGTTGTTCCGGTAATAGTCGGCTCACTAATAGCGCGCCTACTAAACTAGCAATAGCCATACCAATAACGGCTATATTCCATCCCCAATATTCGGTGGCAAAACCGCCGTATAAACGCCCTGCAATACCGCCTAATGAATTTGCACTAATATAACCACCAACGGCAATCATAAATGCTTTTGGGGTGAACTCTTCAGCCATATATGCCACAGCAACAGCAGCAAACCCCGCAAGCGCTATACCCATTATCCCTCGCGTTAACGTTAACATTATTAATGAGTCGGTTAGCAACATGGCCATGCCGGTAAATGGCAATAAGAAAAGACTCAGCATCATCACTTTACGACGGCCAATAATTTCTGAGCCTACAGCCCACGGAACAAGAGTAAGCGCTAACATTAATGTGCATGACGCAAGCAACCAATTAATTTCAATCGCACTGGCGTTAAATTTTTCAGCCATCAATGGCAACATGGGTTGGAACATGTACAAGTTACAAAATACAAGGAAAGAGCCTAACGCTAACGCAAAGCTAGCACGGCGGTAAGCAGCTGTTTTTACTTCAATCATGATGATGACACTCTGAGGCTGGCTTTCAATTACACCTACTATTTTATCAATTGATAGAGCAGCAATAAAACTAGATTAATAGTTAACCTCAACTCTGGATAAGCAAAATTACTCAATAAGCTATTTTAGCGCCTATCTTCGTTAGTTCTGCTACCAATAACCAGCTATGGGGTACACAGAACCGCCTTGATATACACCAAACTATCAATATTGAGAGATATAAATAGACCTATGTTTTTATTGGCATTGCAACAAATTGATATTAATAGTTACTTTGCAAGTATCAAACATTCATTAGCCAGAGTTGAGGTTAGTTAGATATTATAATGACTATCGCCTTGATAATAAAAGTATTGTTATGAATAACTATTATTGACTCAGCTTGTTTGAACTTTAGCTATTTACTGAGTCCAGTATTTATGTAAATTCCTTGGTATTACAGAACTGACGAGTGAGATTGCATCTACTATTGGGAAATTGAAGCGCTCAGATATAAAAAAATGCTGAAACGGTGCTGTTAATAAATAGCGTCAGAGTAAAATAAAATACTCACCTCTCCCTCAATTTTTGTATTTCTTTCAATCGGCCGAATTGCGAATTATTACTTTTTTTAATGGCTGATATAACAGTGTTACTTGCCCTACAACAACTATGGAAAGTTACACTACAACTCTTTTATTAGCTGTCAGTAATTTTGTCTATCTACCGATAAGACTAATAGCCTGATATTCATGTAATTACCACCCTCTAAATAATCATGTACCACAATAATGACATCTTCGATGAGATCATTATTTGTGTCACCGCGACCTATGATTTCCAGCTTTTGGTATCCGCCGTTATGATAATAGGTAGATTTAGTGGCAGATTGTGATTCATACTTGGTAAGTGACATTATATCTGCCCAATGGCTTAATGCGGCGTTGTTAGCATTTCGCTTAGACTCTTCTAGTGATGTTTGAAGTGCAATCGACTTTGGCGACAGGTTAGGCAAAACAGAGCAATAGCTATTAATAATGGTTTGAAATACATAACATTCCTGAGCCCTATGCCTTCACTAGAGTGGTTGTGTTTTCTTTTTCTACAGCAGAAGCCAGAGGTTAAAGCCTTGTCGCTTTATTTAAAACTTCACCTTTTTCTCACTGAATTTATACGCGTTTCTGTGCTTCTCTAACCATTGGTTCAGTAATAACGACAGTACAATGAGTGAGCCACCAAAGACTAAGCGAGCAATATCTGCATCACGATTCCAAATCACTAAATTAACGATAATGCCAGCAGGGATCAGCAAGTTATTCATAATAGCCAGTGCACCGACATTAACCAAGGTAGCACCTTTATTCCAAGCAAAAAAACCAACTCCTGAGGCGATAATGCCTAAATAAACTAATACGCCCCATTGCAACTCAGTTGTCGGTAGTTTATTGGCATTACCAAAAATTAGATAACAAATGGCAGCCACACAAAACGCACCAATGAAAAACCAGGCAAATATTGCTTTTTGATTGATAGACTGTTTTAGCTGCTGAGCAGCCATTAACCGTTTATAACAGACCTGCCCGGTAGCAAAACATAAATTAGCAGCTTGCACTAAGCGCAAACCAGTAATGAAGTTAGCGTCTATGCCGTTAAAACGAATGGCAATAGCACCTGAGGTTGCCAGTAATGCGGTTAACATAAAATCGAGGTGAAATTTTCTCTCAAAAGCATCATTTAATAAGGTGATATAAATAGGGGTCATCACCGTAAATAATAAAACTTCAGGCACAGACAAATACAAGAATGACTGATAATAAAAAACGTACATTAAGCCTAATTGAATTGCACCTATGCCCATTAATTTAACGGCGCTTTGCCAGC
>JALJPA010000256.1 GCA_022969215.1 Colwellia sp.
CGCCAGAGTAACAAATTTTAATGTTGCGACAATATAAGCAACAACTATGGTGGCCAGGTCTATCCCGCCGAATCCAGGAATAATTCGGCGCAGTGGTACCACTAATGGGTTACTTACTTTGACAATGAATTGGCTTAATGGGTTATAAAAGTCAGCTTTTACCCATTGTAGCCATATGCGCATGATTAAAATCATTAACAAGGCGTCGAAGGCGAATCTAAGCAAGTAAATAATTGCTTCCATTGTTTTTCCTCTAGTAAATTTTAAATTAGGTAGTTAAAGGTTTTAGAATTAAGAGTTTATAATTAATTTATTTTGTAAATAAAGTTAACTATTTAGCCATTTCTTCAGCACGCGCAATGGCCGCACCCATGGCATTTTTCACCATGTCTTCGATACCATCATGCTTAAATTGCTCTATTGCTGCATGGGTAGCGCCACCTTTTGAAGTGACATTAGCACGCAATGTAGAGATAGCATCGTCATTATGGGCAACCATTTGAGCAGCGCCAAGGGCTGTTTGCTGTACTAACATACGACTTTCTTGGGCAGAAAAACCTAAATGTAGCGCTTGTTTCTCCATAGCTTCCATAAATAAGAAGAAATAAGCCGGAGCAGAACCTGCAACGGCGATAATATCATTAATCTTATCTTCTGTGGCAAGCCAAATTATTTTGCCAACAGCAGTCATAAGTTTCTCGGCAATCGCCTTTTGCTCTGTGCTAACTTCAGTTGATGCATATAAACCACTCATTCCTAAGCCCAATTGTGATGGCGTGTTAGGCATAACGCGAACGATGGGTGGCAGGTTTAGCTGGCTGTTTTTTGATAATGCTAATTGAATTTGTGCAACTGTAGTCCCTGCGGCAATAGAGATAAATAGTTTCCCGGAAATACTAATAGCCTGACTTATTTGTCGACAAACGTCCGTAATAAAGTGTGGTTTTACACAAAGTACAACCACATCGGCAAATTCACTGGCCTTATTATTGTCACTAGTTTGTAAAATACCGAATTCTTGCGCTAGATTTAATCTTTTCTCTTCAGAAGGGTTAGCCACCATGATGTTTTTTGCTGCAACACCTGAGTTAACTAAGCCAATAATAATCGCGCGCGCCATGTTACCGGCACCAATAAAGGCAATTTTGTTCATAAAGATGTCCTAAGGTTAATTTTTATATGTTCGTTCGCCAAAAATGGCAGTACCAATTCTCACCATGGTTGAACCATGAGCCACCGCTTGTTCTAAATCATTAGACATACCTAAAGAAAGGGTATCGACAGTGGGGTACTGTTTTTGCAATTGTTCAAATAATTGCTGCATTTTTTCATAGCAAGCACTGCTGGCGTTTTTTTCAGGTACAGCCATTAAGCCACGTAAGGTAAGTTTATCACAGTTGTTGACCAATTCAGCGAGAGGAAAAACCTCATCAATAGCAACACCTGACTTTGACTCTTCATTGCTAATATTCACTTGTAAACATATGTTTAGCGGAGTATTGTGACAATTATCATCTTGAATATGTTGATTTAAGCGCAGGGCAATTTTTTCTCTATCGACACTATGAACCCAAGAGAAATTACTGGCGATTTGTTTAGTTTTATTAGACTGAATTGGGCCAATAAAGTGCCAACTTGCCTCAGTTAAGTGTGCCAGCATGGCTATCTTTTCTACGGCTTCTTGCAGGTAATTTTCACCAAAATCATGTTGCCCGGCTAAATAAGCCTGCTCAATGAGTGCCGCCGGTTTAGTTTTACTGACTGCCAGTAGCGATACCGGCAATGATTGCTTTGATTGTTCAGTAAGCGGGATTAATCGGCCACTTTGCTGGCAAGCTTGCTGAATTTGCGCTTTAATTTTATCAAGATTATCTTTAATGTTTATCATGTGAACTTAGTGTGAACTGTTTTAACTTAACTTATTTTCTGGTTAGTATAACCTATTAAATTATTACCGATAAAAGATAAAAACATTATTTTTTATCGCCCTATCAATAGAGGCTTTTATGGATATTACCGAACTACTTGCATTTAGCGTACAGCATAACGCATCAGATTTACATTTATCAACGGGCACACCGCCGTCAATTCGTGTAGATGGAGATGTACGTAAACTCAATATCCCAGCTTTTGATGCTAAAGATGTTAATGCTTTAGTGTATGACATTATGAATGATCGTCAGCGTAAAGAATATGAAGAAAACTTAGAAGTCGATTTCTCCTTTGAGGTACCCAGTTTAGCGCGCTTCAGGGTGAATGCCTTTAATCAAAATCGTGGTCCAGCTGCTGTATTTCGTACCATTCCAAGTAAAATATTGTCACTTGATGACTTAGGTTGTCCTGAAATATTTCGGGAGATTTCCGATACCCCGCGCGGCTTAGTTTTAGTAACAGGACCAACAGGCTCAGGTAAATCAACTACCTTAGCCGCCATGGTTGATTATATAAATAATACTAAACACGATCATATTCTTACTATCGAAGATCCAATCGAATTTGTGCACGAGCCTAAAAAATGTTTGATTAATCAAAGGGAAGTCCATCGTGATACTTTAAGCTTTTCAGCGGCCTTGCGCTCAGCCTTACGTGAAGATCCTGATGTTATTCTTGTTGGTGAAATGCGAGATTTAGAAACTATTCGCTTAGCCATGACAGCAGCAGAAACGGGTCATCTCGTCTTTGGTACACTGCATACTACTTCAGCGCCAAAAACTATTGACCGTATTATTGATGTTTTTCCAGGTGAAGAAAAATCTATGGTGCGCTCTATGCTTTCTGAGTCATTACGTGCTGTTATCTCACAAACATTGATTAAAAAGGTTGGTGGTGGTCGTGTTGCTGCCCATGAAATTATGATTGGTGTGCCAGCGATTCGAAACTTGATTCGCGAAGATAAAATAGCGCAAATGTATTCGGCTATTCAAACAGGTATGCAACACGGTATGCAAACCATGGATCAATGTCTGCAAAATCTAGTAAACCGCGGCATGATTACCAAGCAAGATGCCATGGAAAAAGCGGTTGATAAAAATCAATTCACAGGTTTTTAGCGCCTAGCTTTTACCAGTAAAAGAAATAGAGGATATTAGATGAGACTTCATCGATTATTAGAAAAAATGGTAAAACAAGACGCTTCGGATATGTTTGTTACCGCCAAAATGGCGGTGAGCGCAAAGATAAATGGTGAATTGCAACCGATAGATGATGCAGTATTAACGGCTGAAGAGTCTTTAGAGCTTGTCCATGCCGCCATGAATGAAAAGCAGCAGAAGCAATTCCATAGCGAAAAAGAATGTAATTTTGCTATTGAAATTGATGATATTGGCCGTTTTCGTATCTCTGCTTTTTGGCAAAGAGATATGGCCGGTATGGTTGCTCGTCGTATCGTCACTGTAATACCGGATGTTGACGATTTAGGTTTACCACAGATACTTAAAGAAGTTGTTATGTCTAAGCGTGGCTTAGTACTTTTTGTTGGTGGTACCGGTACGGGTAAATCAACCTCAATGGCGTCATTAATAGGTTATCGTAACCGTAATTCCTGTGGCCATATTTTAACCATTGAAGATCCTGTGGAATTTGTCCATGAACATGGCAAAAGTATGATCACTCAGCGCGAAGTCGGTTTAGATACCGAATCTTTTGACGCTGCACTGCAAAGTTCATTACGACAGGCGCCCGATGTTATCTTAATTGGTGAAATCCGTAACCAAGAAATTATGGAGCATGCGCTAAGTTTTGCTGAAACTGGTCACTTATGTATTGCTACCCTGCATGCTAACAATGCCAACCAAGCCATTGATCGGATTATGCATTTAGTGCCAGCGGATCAACACGGTAAATTATTATTTGATTTGGCATTAAACTTACGCGGCATTATTGCTCAACAACTGGTACCGACACAAGATGGTCATAGCCGAGTTGCCGCCATTGAGATCTTACTTAACTCGCCTTATATCAGTGAACTTATTAAGAAAGGTGATATTGGTAGTATTAAAGAGGTTATGGAAAAGTCTAATGAATTAGGCATGCAAACGTTCGATCAGGCGCTCTTTAATCATTATCAAAATGGTTTGATCACTTATGCTGATGCATTACATCACGCTGATTCACCAAATGATTTACGCTTAATGATTAAATTACGCAGTAATGAACAAGGTGGCACAGGGGGATTATCTGGGGTAACGTTAGACGGTTTTGAGCCGACAGATAGCTAGCAACAGTTGCCTTGTTAGTTACTATTACCTAGTGAGTAGCCTTTACTGACTTGCTGGTTATAACTGAGTTTTCGGTTATAACTGAGTTTTAGGCTATAAAATTCGAAAGCTGATATTTACTTATTTTCAAAAGTAACTATCAGCTTTTTTTATAGCTGAAATAATACCATTTGGATTAATTAAGGTTCCAGAATTCAATGAGAATAAATTTTCAAGAACAAGGCGCTTGATTGAGCAATAGCTGGCTATTGAGATTGAAAGCAACGATGTTATTGGAACTTTAGGCCATTTGAAAATGATCACTTACTTAGTGCAATTGGTATAAGTATCTTTAAGAGTCTAAGTCTTATGCGGAGTGGTATTAGGCGCTTATTTTAAGTTAATCTGTTTTCTTGCTCGGCTGTGAACTATTACCAACATAATAGTAAAGCGTCCAAGTGGTAGAAAATAAGCCCGATGTTGGTACTAAATGCGTTGAGAAGCTTACCTGCTCACTATGTTTAGCGTCATGATTAGTAAAAACTGCCTTCATGCCATCATCGTGTTTTCTTTTACTTTCTTCTAATTGCCACTCATCACCTAAGCATTGTTGAGTGATTTTTTTTGCATTGTGATAATAGTTTTGCGCGGTTTCTTCATCTGGCGCAACTAAGCGACAAGAATAAGAGTGTTGCTTGCCACCCCATGAAAATACCTGGCAGCTTTCACCAAAAAGCTGATATTTAGCTTTCCACATATTACTGACTCTGCCGCCCACTTTTATCTCTTTAAGTTGCTTAAAGTCATCATAATAGGCACTTTTAAGTAAGTCGAGTTTAGTACAAGGGTTCGTCAGGGGCATAATGTTGGCGGAAATTTTTGTATTTTGATTAACACAACTTGTCAAAAAGATGCTGGAGAGGATAAGGGTACATTTTGTAATTATTTTCATAAAACTATATCAGCCTGACGTAAAATTTTAAGGTAAATACTTGCTATTGGTGATGGTACAGAGTTTTAACTCTTTTTCCTAGCTAAGCTAGCGCTAAAATTCACTAGTGCAAGCAATAAAAAGATAAAAAGCAACAGGGTATTAAGGTGACTTTAACGCTATATCATAGTGAAAAGAGTTATGTTTTTAACAAGTTAAATAGCTTAAAATAAAAACATTAATTTTCTTATTTATTACAACTCTTTAGACTAAGCCTCATGATGCCTATTTCACCTTTAAGTAAAGAAACACTCGACAGTATCCAAACCAAAATAGACCATAAAACTAAACCACCAGGCGCCTTAGGTGCACTTGAACCCTTGGCTTTACAACTCGCTTTAATTAACCAGCAAAGACGAGAAAATAATTGCAAGTTTGCTAGTGCTAGCTTATCTAACACTGTTGATGAAGCCAGTGAAAAAATAAGCATGAAAATGCCGACCATGTTAGTTTTTGCTGGCGATCACGGCATCAATGAAGAAAAGCTAAGTATTGCTCCTAGTGAAGTGACCCAGCAAATGGTGCTCAATTTTTTACAGGGTGGTGCAGCGATAAACTGTTTTTGCCAAAGTAATGAGCTTGCCTTAACTGTGATTGATTGCGGTATATTGAAAGCGATTGAGCAGGACAATATACCTCAGCTTGTAAAGGGTAATAAGAATAGGGTTAATCTTATTGAGCAAAGACTTGGCGCAGGCACCAATAATTTTTCAGTAGAGCCTGCTATGTCTATCACTCAGGTAGAGCAAGGCTTTGAATATGGGCGGCAAGTTGTTAATACGCAAGTCGCACAGGGGGTCGAGTTATTATTGTTTGGTGAAATGGGTATTGCCAATACTAGCTCTGCTGCT
>JALJPA010000257.1 GCA_022969215.1 Colwellia sp.
ATGATACGGACTGTATTAAAATTGAAATAACTGACACAGGTAGTAAAACACCTGCGGTCTGTTGGGAAGGATAGTATGAAAAACTTTATTATATCAACTTGTTGTGTGCTTATATTCTCTATTTTTTCTATTCAAGCTGCGATGCCAAATGAAGGTAGCGATAGTAAAAATATTGAAAAGAATAAAAAGGTAAACGCTAAATGCCATGTTGTCTTAGTAGATGGTAGCGAAGCTATTATCTTTTATCGTATTAAAGTTGAAAAGTTCAGCAAACTGGCCAATAAAATAGTAGGCAAAAGAGTATTAACTCAAAAATCGACTAAAAAAATAAAGGTATATCAAGTTTATGAATGTGTATTGAAAGAGGATGACTTTACTAGCCCAAATTCTCAGTTCTTAGATAAAAAAACAGAACGGTAGATAATTTATAGTGCTATGTTAAAAGCGATATTCCCTAGAAAATATCGCTTTTTTAAAATTAAAATAAGAGTTTATTAATTAATAACTAGCAAGTAACTAATTACATACTATTTTGTTCTTACTTCTGTCTTCATCAAAACCATCACCATCACTATCGGAGCTTAGGTAAGTTCTACCTGAAAGTGATACATCAACACCTCGCGAGAAGCCATTGAATCCTTTAGGACAATAGCTGAATACATCAATATTGTTAGTATCTAGCTGCCCGCTTGCATTATAAGTTACGGTAGAAAAAGCAAAATCTAGCTTATCACCTGATTTAATTGCAGCCTTTTCTTTTATTAAGCCATCAACTGAAATCACCCCAATTCTACCTGTCCAAACTAGAGTGTTTTGACAAGTATCGTTTGCTTTTAATGGGCATAAAGTCGCATTTACTCCGGAGTTTATTGCTGCATTTCGTGTTGTCATTAAAAGACGCTGAATTTCTGCTACTTCATTATCAACTCGCATTTGTACGGTAAAGCTATTCAGACTGGGTAGGGCTATGGCCAGAGCAATTCCTGCAATAGTAATGGTGATCATTAACTCGACTAAAGAAAAGCCTTTGTAGTTCGCAGTGATTTTTTTTGAATATTTAGCTGGGGCTTTATTGTCGATTGAAGAGGAAACAGCAGTAATGTTAATTAAATTATGGTTTTTAAGTGAGGGGGTGATTGAACTTTGTTTATCTAAACTTGAAAGTGGGTACTGCATAATATTTAACCAAATAATACAACTTAGCTAATATTTATAACACTTTCCCATAAAACTCGCTAGTGCTATATATCGTCGTGGTTAACGATATATAGCACTATTAATGTGGTTAGACTTTATAGTTCGCTACTGGGAACACTTGTTGGGCTGATATGTTCTATAGGGTAGCAGCCTAGCACTTTAATGAAATTCGTATGCGGAGTAATATCGTTAATGGCTTCTAGTAAGGCAAAGCTCTTTAAGTTAGCTTCGACATCAATATAAAACATCTCTTCCCAAGGGCGTCCTTGAATAGGACGAGACTCAAGTTTGCACATATTAATACCTTTATCTTTTAGCACTAATAAACACTCGACTAAGGCACCCGCTTTTTGACCCGTCGCGAGTATAATAGTCGTTTTTGCGGGTATTTGTTCTGCTACGTCAACGGCTTTTCGAGCAACTAAAATAAAGCGAGAATGGTTTTCAGTTTGATTCGCGATAGACTGCTCTAAAGCGTGTAACTGATAAAGTTGACCACCTTCTTCGCTACCTATAACAGCCGTTGTATCATCTTGTAAATCAGCAACTCTTGCCATGGCATCAGCGGTACTATCACAATACTCAATGCGAATACCCGTTTGCTTATCTAGGAAGTTACTGCATTGTGCAAAGGGCTGGCCGTGTGCATATATGGTTTTGATTTTATCTAAGCTTGTATTTACAGACGTTAGCAGACAATGCTCTATAGGCTGAGTTATTTCACCAACAATGAATAGGTTGGTATGCTGTAGTAAATCATAAACTTCGTTAATACTGCCTGAACTAGTATTTTCTATCGGCAGCATACCGTAATCAACTTGCCCTGATTCAACTTGATTTAATATGTCAGAAAAATTTTGGCAACCTGATTCAATGATCTTTTCAGCTCGACGTGAAAAATAGCGATGACTAGCAAGATAGCTATATGAACCTTTATCACCTAGGAAGGCTACGCTGACTGTTGGCACTTGAATGTCAGGATTGGCTAACGTTTGTAAGTAAGCTTGTTGATTTAATATCGAGTCTTCAATAATCGTTTGAAATACACTGGTAACATAGTGAGCGTCTAAACCTAAAGTTTTACCTTGTTTAATTAAGCGTATTAACAGTTCTTGTTCACGTTGTTGATCTCTAATTGGGCGTATTTGTTGAACCTTACTCTTGGCAACATTAAGTGTTAACGCCCGACGTTTTGCAAACAAGGCTAATAAATCTTGATCTAAAAGCGTAATCTCTTGTCGTATTTCATTTAAATCTAACTTCTCGCTCACTAGTTTACCTTTTTATTGTTGATTGACCGTTTGGGTTGAGTAGTTACTCTAGCTAGCTTAGCTAAATAGTGTCAACTGTTTCTTTAGACGTTTTTTGTTAATCAGTCCTATTTAGGGAATGCATATAAGTACAATAGCAAAGCTACATAGGGTGGCTATAGCCCATACGATTGATCTTAATAGGCTAATATCTAACAAATAGAAAATGTTATAAAGCACTCTTGCAATAACATGAACGACGGCCAACACTACTATAGTTTGCTGCATGTTGTTTGTTGCCAGCGCTAAGATAACTGCTGGGGCGAAAAGAATAACTGACTCAAAAGCATTTTGATGGGCAGCTAGGGCTCGCGCACCAAACCCTGTTAATTTACTTTGCTGCTCCCTTGGGTGATTGTTATTGTAGCCACCAAGTTTAGCCATAGCAAAAGCCACCGGGCCTTTTGCCAGCAGTGGTAAAAGTAGTGCTATAAATAAGCAAATAATTAAAATAGTCATGTTTATCTCTTTTTTGATTGTTATCTTGGTGCCAATTTAGTTACCTCTACCGAAGAAAAATTAATAGCTAACTAATGTCAACTTGTATTGTGTCTTTCCCGGTAAAAATGGCGAAGCAATACCTTGTTCCCAGTCACTGTGCCCAACGCCATAATAAGGACTCCATGGGTGACCCGATTGGCTAGTCGGCATATGAAATATGCCGTCACTTTCATAACCTGGCGATACCACCATACGTTCTGAGGCGCCAAAGGCCTTACCTTGTACTCTCGGCATATAACTATCACCCGCTAACGCTTTGCCTGGCATATCAAGCCAATAATTTAATAGAGGCAGGGCACTACTCAGCGGGTGCTTAATCGCCGAGCTATTTTGTTGTCCCCAAGTCGCAGCACTTAGTGGTTGGCCTTTCGACATATCGGTAATGGTTAACGCTAGTGCCTGAGTAAATACCTCTTGCCAACTATGTGCTCCTAACATCATAAAGTTCTCAGGTTGTTCATTAATTAGTTGCCATAGCGGTGTTTCTATTTGGTGGCGAATGCTCTTGAAATTAAAAGCTTGTTCAATATTTTTTAAACTAGTATTTAATTCGAAGAAAACACTGTCTCTGAGGTTAATTCTAAAGTTACGCACTAAGCGATAGCTAACCGAGTCAATGGTTGCTCTTAATTCATCTGAGCCGGTTAACAAGCTCTTTACTTGCGCAAAGTTACTATGTTGGGCAAGTACTTGTTCGGTTAATACTTTCTCTAGAATAAATTGCTGCCAGCGTTGCAAAAAAATAGCTTTATCATCTAAGCCGATGTTAAGTAGGGCTTGTTCGTCAAATTGTTCTTGGGCGAGTAAATTATCTCTAATTTGTTTTGAACGAGCACCCAGGGCATAGCCACCATTGCCAAGTTTTTCATACATTTCACCACCAACAACTCTGGAATTAGCCGTCCATAACCTTTGATTTTCTGGATTTAGAATATTAGGATATTGTGCCGGGGTTAAGTAACCTTGCCAGCTATTATCCCCTGAACTCCACGATTGAGGTGTTTCACCAATTGTGCCTTTCTTGTTGGGGATTGGCCCCATAATAGTCCAACCAATTGAACCGTCTTTATCCGCTACCAGTATATTTTGAGAAGGAATACCTGAGCGAGCAGCAATATTTAAAGCCTGGGCTACTGTTTTCGCTTGCTCTAATTGAATAGCCGTTAAGTTGACTGCTTCTTTATCATGGGCAACCCAGCGATAGGCAAGTGAATTGCCTTGATGGTCTTTACCAAGAACGGGCCCCCAGATTGTTTCCTTTATCGTGATCTCTTGGCCTTTTTGCCCTTTAATGGCGATTACTTGTTTATGAAAAGTAAAGTCTTGGTAGCCTGTAGGTGTTAAATATTGGCTGTCATCAGCATTACTGGTTAGCACAATCACATCACTATAGTCGCCGTAGCTGTTGGTAAAGCCCCAAGCAATATTTCCATTGCTACCAATAACCATATTCGGGGTGCCTGGCAGGGTAGCGCCAGTAACTTTAATTTGCTCAGTAACGGATTTTAAACCCTCAGTTTTAATATGCGGATATTCAAAAGAAGCACGAAACCAAGTATTAGGTACACGAATACCAAGGTGCATATCATTAGCTAATATGGCACTTCCTGTCGCGCTCAACGCTCCTGAAATGGCCCAGGAGTTAGAGCCAGGCAGGTGGTCGCCTTGGTATCTATTTTCAATATTGCTAGCTAACTCTCTATTGCTTATTAATGTTGAGCCATGGCTGCCATTGATGTTAACGCTTGATGCTGAAGGCCAAGCCCCTGTTGGCATCGGTGATGGAGGTAAGTGACTACCATCAATTGCGGCATCCCATATACTGCCTTTGGGATCTAAGAATGCGTAAACATCACCGGATAAAACAGCTTTCATCAAACCGAGTGTACGTTCACGTTTACCGTCGTGGTATTGCAGGTCTATATACATACTGAAAATAGTAAGGATTGAGTCTTCTTCACTCCATTGAACCGGCTCTTGTTGAAGAAGTAGGTATTCAAAAGGCGAAGAGTATAAATACTTCAACCCTTGATTGACGCCTCGAGTATAGGCTTTAATTAAATCAAATTGCTCTTGGGGCAACTGAGCTACAATTGCTCTGGCGCGATCACGAAAGCGATGTTTACGGATTGATTTATCATAATCCAGTGCTATAGGGCCGAATAGGCTTGCCAATTCACCGGCTGAGTTTCGCCTTAACAGATCCATCTGAAAGAATCGTTCTTGTGCATGGACAAATCCTAGCGCCACAGAAATATCGGCGCTGTTTTTAGCTTTTATCGTGGCAATACCTTGTTTGTCTCGCTCAATTACTGCCGTCTTAGTTAAACCAAAAACGGTTTTTTTCCCGTCTAGCAGTGGTAAAGCGCTATCAACTTTACTGTAAAGCCAAGTTAATGCCGTAGCTAACACTAATAAACTGATAAGTAAGAATCCGGTGAGTATTTTTTTTATTTTGGTCATGGATAAGGCAAGCTATAAAAATTGATATAGCAGAGTAACTTAAAATGTCGCTTGGGAGTATTCTTAGTTACTTTTATTTAAGCAGAGGCAGTGGCAAGATAAATAACGAGAATAAGGAATTGGGATAGCATATTGTGCATGCAATTTAGGGCTATAAACTATAGCTTTTCTGGCTCTTACACTTTGCCTTTATCACTTTGCTTGTCGATGGTGACGCTAGCTGTTCGGCAGTATTTCCTTTAACAGGCGCGGTGAAATATGAAATAAATTGGTTTAGTTTGTCACTAAAGACCATAGCGCTATTAAAAAACTCATTAGATTTACTGACAACACTTATGGTTAACTGTGAGTTTTCTTCGGTTAATATCGCAGGGTTTGACAGAATTAACCCTGTAGAAAAATTATTACTGTATTGGCTGGCTGTTCTACTCGGTTTGTTTTCTACTAGATTGATAATATTATAATTATTGTATGGGTGGCTCAAAATATGGTTAACTTTTAAAGACTGTATTTCAACTGAAGGCGTGGCG
>JALJPA010000258.1 GCA_022969215.1 Colwellia sp.
TAGACGGCATTAACGTCAACAAAAGACCTGTCTATCAAAAAATATTGTTGATGTTTAGCATCATGACCATCGTCAGTGGTAGCTTAACCTTCCTTATGACTTACATGATCAATGGTTTTAGTGACACCTTTTATTTTGACTGGGGCACCTCTTACCTCATCGCCATGTTTGTGATGGCACCCACTGGCTTTACCGCGATGTTTTTATTTAGCAAAGCCATCGACGCATTAATTCCCAACGCCGCTGATTTAATTAAAAAAGTCATTACTGGCCTATTGATGGCGTTAGTAATGGAGTCCGTTATGTCGGCAACGACCACTGCCAACAACATAGGTTTTAGTGATTCAACTGCTTACTTTGACACTTGGTTAAATGGATTTATAGGATCCTTACCACTAGGTTTAGTGATCGCAATGTCTATGACATTTTTGGTAAAACCGCGCCTTGAAAAATTCATGCAAAGTTAATTTACTAAGAATAAAAATTATATTGCTAACCTAGGACCCGCTGAAAATAAACCTTTTGTTCGCTGTTGAACACACTGCAGCAGCCTTTAGGGGGGTGCGCTGTTAATTACCAATAAGGAGTTAGATTTATCACCATGGATAATCAAACGTTGAAAAATGTTTTTAATCAGAACACAGCAGATAATTATGATCGCCAAAGAGATAAATTAGCACCTATTAAGGAAGCTCTACATTTATGCATGCATGTTTTGCTCTCTGATTTACCGGCGACCGCAAGAGTGCTATGCGTAGGTGCAGGCACAGGCTCAGAGCTCATTTATCTGGCGCAGGCATTCCCACAATGGCATTTTACGATTGTAGAACCTTCAAAATCCATGATTGACGTTTGCACTCAACGTACCAAAGAGCTTGGCATACACTCACGTTGTACCTTTCATCAAGGTTACCTTGAGAGTTTGTCCGAGTCTGCAGCATTTGATGTTGCAACTAGCATTTTGGTTTCCCACTTTATAACTGATGTGGTCGAACGAGGTGAGTTTTTTACTCAAATATCGTCAAAACTAAAAATGGGTGCCTATATGATTAATGCCGATTTAGCGTCCGATATGTCCTCTAAGGAATATAAAAATCTTTTACAAGTTTGGCTTAATTTACATGACTATGCTGGCATGACAATAAGAGTTAAATCATTTGGCAGTAAAATTGCTTTGTTGCCACACCAAGACGTCGCATCAATTATAAAAGCAAGTGGCTTTGATAACCCCGTGTTATTTTTTCAAACGGTCTTTATTCATGCTTGGTTCTCCAAGGTTAATGCCAACAAACAACATGACTAATCGAGTGGTTGGTCTGCACTGCTCTTACCAGTAGTGAAGCTTAATTTAATGAGACTTTCGCAGTTAACATCTATACCTGGATGAACGATGGCTATGTTATTATGCTGTTTTTACTATCCTGAGCCCCCACATAGCGACGACACTCGATATGCAAAGGCTTCATCCTTTTAAGGAAGCTTGCTGTTGAAACCCTTTTTTAAATTCATTTCAAAGTCACTCGCTCGACCTAAGTTATTAATAGCGGTCATTATCACTGTCTGTATCTTATTGTTCATAACCCTAATGTTTGCTGTGAACAATCCTAAAGATAAAGCTCCCGCTTTCATTTTGCCGGATCTAAAAGGTGAGCTACATCAGCTCGATGAATATAAAGGCAAAGTGCTAGTGGTGAATTTTTGGGCGACTTGGTGCGCACCTTGTCGTGAGGAAATCCCCGCGATGAACCGAGCTAATGCAATCTTGGCCGGGCAAAACGTGCAAATGTTGGCGATTAATTACGGCGAGGATGCCGCCACTGTTACTGAGTTTCTAGCTCACACGCCAATTGAGTTTACCGTGCTGCTGGACACCCAAAATACCGTCAGTAAAGCATGGCAAATCATCGCAATGCCGACCACCTTGTTAATCGATACCGCGGGAGATATTCAACAACGTATTTTAGGCCCTCGTGAGTGGGATAGCCCTGAAATGATTGATGCAATCAAGGCAATTGCTAACAGTGATCAATAACTTCTCCAAAGGCTTTTTGGCGCTGTTGCTCTGCCTCTTTACCGGCTTAATAATATGGAAAAAATCGGGTAGTTTTTCATATTTGAGCAGCCCAAGAGATAAAAGTATTCAAGTCGAATGCCCCCTTGAAACACTTTCTTGTAGCTTCGAAACGGAACACGGCCCTATTGGCATCAGTGTGAATGCGACGATAAAACCGCTAGCACCCTTTATCTTCACGCTGACTCATGAAGATAACTTCCTAAAAAATGCCCGTATTCATTTTGAAGGGTTAGAAGATTACATGGGACTAAATAATTTCAGTTTCACGCCAACTGCCGATAAAACCCACTGGCAAGCACGTGGTTCTATTCCTGTTTGCACCACGGCATCTAAAACCTGGCGCGTGACGATAAACTTACAAACACCAAGCAAAATAAGCAGCTACTGGTTTAAATTACAAGTGCTCTAAAGTGTTAAACTTTTTAAGTAAAAACAGGTCAGAAAATAAATCATTACATTTAGGGCAATATACAGCTAAAACTATTTAATAATGAATAACATTGGTGTAAGTTTGCCGACATTATTTAACCCTAATACACCTATCAACTCTCACTTAGTGCCCAATGAAAAAAATATTTGTTATACCCATTTTTTTAAAAAAATTAACCATCGCAAAATTCCTGAGCCATTTTGTATTAAGTAGTGTTCTGCTTTTTTTGTTTTTATTACTCTGGTTAAACAGCGACGATTTAAACACATTAATCACACCCAAGACCAAAAGCATGCAAGTGAATTGTGATCTTCAAGCGCCACCTCATCACTGTTTGATAGAGACGACCTTAGGCCCTCTAGAGATAACCACTAGCTCAGAAATATTGTCACTGGTACCCTTTAAGATACAGCTCAAAACACCCGTCGATGCACTGAGCAGTGCCAAGATACGCTTTGAAGGTTTTGATGACTATATGGGCATCAACCAATTCAGGTTTAGCCAAGATACTATTCGTTCATGGACCGCTGATGGCTCCATTCCAATTTGCACCACAAAATCTAAAACTTGGAAAGTTATTGTCAGCTTATATAACGGCACTAACTACCAGAGTTATTGGTTTAAGATGAAGACTAAATAAGGACTGCAAACTATGAAAAGTTCAAAGATATTCACGTTTTTTGTATTAATTATCGCAATGTTTCTAGGTGTTTTTAGCTACTTAAATTTCAACAAAACACCCGCGTCAATAGGTGATCAATTAGGTGGCGATTTCAGTGTCACTCTTGAGGATGGCCAATTTAAGCTAGAAGATTACCGCGATAAGGTAGTACTGCTCTATTTCGGTTATGCCAGCTGCCCAGATGTATGTCCCACCGCTCTAGCATTAACCGGTAATATACTAAAGAAACTGCCACAGGCTATAGCCGCACAAATACAGCCGCTGTTTATTAGTGTCGACCCCGATCGAGATGATCTTAAAAAACTGACCTTATATGGACATTACTTTCATCCAAATATGCTCGCGGGTACTGATACAAAAGAGAAATTAGCTAAGTTAGTACCCAAGTATGGCGCTTTTTATAGTATTAACAATCAAGAAAACTCCGCGATGGGTTACAGTGTTGATCATACCTCAAGACTTTATATCATCGACAAAAATGGCAAACTGGCCGACACCTTAAGCCATGCAGATATCCAGCCGAACCTTGCCAACAAACTTTTATTATTAACTGAGAAATAATCATGAAATCAATACTTTGCATCTTGCTCTCGTTCTTTTGCCAAAACCTGAGCGCCCAACAGCTCACTATCAATGAAGGCTATTTACGCGCCACACCACCTGGACAAATGATGAGTTCGGCTTTTATGAAACTGACCAATAATTCAGATCAAACCATCATCATCACCGGCGGCGAAAGCAGCAAAGTTAAAGCCATTGAGATTCATAATCATGCTATGAGAGATGGCATGATGAGCATGGAGCACATACCACAACTACGTATTGCTGCAGGCAAGAGTATAACCATGGCACCGGGTGGCTTAAACTTTATGTTCATTGGCTTGCATAAAGCACTAGTAGCAGGCGAGACTTTCAGCTTTGATCTTGTGTTTGAAAATGGTGAGCGTCAATCACTGACCTTGCCAATTAAATCTATCGTTAATTAAAAGTCACTTCGCAAATGCAAAGTTGACGTAAGCTTTTCCCGCTTATTTAAGCGGGAATTTTCTAGTACCCACCAAGTTAAAAAAGAAGCTTCGATAATTAAGCCATTGGCATTTTTACTCACGAAAACTCATCTTTATTTACTTTTTATTTAAACATTTTCAAACCACTTCTGATCAAAAAAACATACAGATATCAATTAATAGCCCGCCATTCTGTATATTATTCAAACAAGCATTTATTAATACACATTGCTATAAAGTTCATTATATATTCATAATACAGCTTCAAAATATAGTGGTTTATAAATGAACACCGCAGGCAAGACAATTATTTTTTTTCTGGTAACACCAATGTTGATAGCATTAACGAACACGGTGGCATTTGCTGCAGCGGTGCCTATTAGTGTCGCTATCCCCTCCTCTACCCCTCCTTATGTGATACAAAAAAACCAGACTGGTATTGTGCTGAATATTCTAAAAAAAGCGCTTAAAAGTAGCGGTTATACGGCAAAGATAACGGTACTACCAAAAGCCAGAGTACTGCGCGAATTTAAAAATAAAAGATATACCGCCGCTTTTGGCTTACCTAAACTTAACTTTCAATATCCCGTGTTCTTTTCAGAACCGATTATGAAAATTCAATATATCGCAATCTCCCTTAAATCCAAGAAATTGCTCATAGATAAAGTTAGTCAATTAACCAATAAACGCGTCACTGCCGTGCAAAGTGCCGCCACCTTTTTGGGCAGCAGCTATAAAGCGATGACACTGATTAATCCGAACTATGACGAAATAACCAGTCAGAAAAAGCAGTTATCATTATTAATAAAAGATCGGACTGACATCATTATTATGGAACAGAGAACACTATTGTATGTGGTAAACCTTTTACAATTAGATAATAAAGTTAAGCCAAAATTTAATATCCATCCCATCTTTGGACCATCAAATAGTTACTTCACATTTCACAATTCCCAAGTGAGAGATGCTTTTAATCAGGGCTTAAAAGCGTTAAAGAAAAGTCCAGAATTTCAGAAAATCATTAATTTTTACTTTGATACTTAATCGTTTTATCCATGGCACTTGATAGGCGAAAAGCGGTGAGCGGTGAGCGGTGAGCGGTGAGCGGTGAGCGGTGAGCGGTGAGCAAGCAGAGACTGATTTCACCCCCCTCCGTCAATACATTTGTTGTTCTCTTAGCTTAATCTTTTAAATCTTACCTCCGTGTTCTCTGTGCCCTCTGTGGTGAAAAAATCTTTTAAAGACTTCTACCACCGAGGGCACAGAGGCGCTTCGCTACACAGAGAAAACCTGAGACACTTTAGCTTTTAGCTTTTAGCTTTTAGCTTTTAGCTTTTAGCTTTTAGCTTTTAGCTTTTAGCTTTTAGCTTCTTACTCCCTCCACCAAGCATTTTCGCTGACGCCATTTTCTTGCAATGTTTTAATGCTCACTTGCTGACCCATATCAGGGGTTAATAGATTAATACCTTTGTCCTTAGCAAGCTGGGTAATCTGCTCAAAAGGGTCCGTCCAAGTATGTAAGCTCAAGTCAAAAGTGCCATTGTGAATAGGCAGCATGTACTTAGCATTTACATCTAAGTGCGCTTGCGCTGATTCACTCGGCAACATTTGGATTTCTGACCACATTTTGTTGTAGGCTCCAGTCTCCATGAACGACACATCAAAAGGGCCGAGTTTTTCACCTATCACTTTAAATTGATCGAAATAACCACTATCGCCCGAGAAAAAGAAGCTGCCCTGCTCGCCTTTTATTGCCCAGCTTGACCAAAGCGTTTTGTTTTTATCACTCAACGCACGCCC
>JALJPA010000259.1 GCA_022969215.1 Colwellia sp.
GTATTGTTTTTCTCTAAGTCGGGTGACAAGAACTAACATGGTTTGTGCAACAATAAAGCCGCTGGTGATGGCAATGAATGTGCTTAGGTCTAAACCATCAACCCAGAGTAAGACTGCGCGAATAATAATGGCGGTCGCTATAGCACCGGCGGCATCAATAATGCCTATGGTGAGATTTTTTTCAATAATTAAGGCATTTTTATCTATATGCTGCAGCGCCACTTTATCATGGATAACACGACCCACTTTTATCAGTATTAAGCCATAGCCGCCGTATGCCAACATGCCAATGGCTTCCATAGCGTAGCTACTTGCGGCTTCTCCGGTTATGGCACCGGTAAGGACAATACCTAAGGCTAAGACACTACCAGCAACACTGATGCCAAAGGCGAAGTTGTCTTCTGTTGCTAGCTCTTCAGTACTATTAACTTTCGCGCTAATCCCAGAAAGGAAGCGCATAGCCCCTAATAACAAAATGGCAATGGAAACGTCGATGGCTAAATAAATAAGTAAATCTTGATTAACACCAACGAGCTCGATGAATGTGTTCATAATTTTGTTGTTCCTATTCTTTTCATATTAACGACTTATTCACTATTTCCCGCGTCTAAAGCCGCGTGAGGTGTTGGTGTTTGAATTTCTAAAGCTTGAGTTTTTACTTTTCGACTTGCTGGCATAACTACTTTTCTTAACCGTATTTGTGCGAAAGCGGTTGGCACTTGTTTGAGCGGTTTTGCTTTGGCTAGATAAACTCGATGATCCCGTTCTATTTTTACTGTAGGGACTGGTAAATTTTTGCCCGCTGCGGCTAAATGATTTCTTCGTGCGAGTATCAAGTGAGTTTTGTTTTTTTAGTTGTCCAGGAGAGCTGTAGCGCGTTCTGCCGTAATCATTGTAATAGCTATAGTTACGACTTCTACCCCAATCATTATAAGAGGTAGTTCGACCAAACACGTTGCCCATCATAGAATACATACCATACCAAGCCCAAAATGACATACCATTACTGCCGGTTTGCCAGTTACCATAACTTGGATTACCAATTAATTGCTCACCAGTACCGAAGTCTTGGGCATTATTGGCACGCTGGCTTTGTGCTTTTGATAACGAATTAATACGAGGCAATTGACCATCTGACATATCCGCTAAAACATTGAGTGGATCACTTAACGCGTCAGAGTAGAGTACCGGATCTGCCGCTTGATAAATATTAAGCAATTCATTATAAAGTGCCTGTGAAGAGTCAAACATTTGTGGTTGATTCTTGGCTGTGCTCACCCTATCTAATAGCGCCTTATACATTGGCCCATCGAGAGAAGCATCTTTGCGAAACTCGTTAATCAATGGGGTTAAGTGGGCTTTATTAACCTGAACCTTATCAGCATATTGGTTAATTAAGTTAGCATTGCGAACTTGGCCATTGCTTAAGGCCTCACCTAACTGAGCTACTCTTTGTTCAGTGATAGGTAGTTGCTGTTCGATTTGCGCTTTCACGGGATCGCCACAACCAAAAAGGCTAAGGCTGGTAATTGTGATCAAGAGCAATAAAAAAGGTGTTTTTAGTAAGTGCATTTCTGCCATCATCTCCTCAAAAATGCTATGTTATCGAAATAGTTAATTAAATTTAGCGATAAATCATAGACAAGTGTCAATTAATACCATTAACGACATATTATGTCTATAGGCAACGCTGCTTATGTAGGAATTCTTGTGACCTTATCCTTTTCTCTGCTCTTAAAGCAACAACAAGCAACAAGTTGGAAACACTTTATTGAGCAACACTCTCAAGTATCTGCTGAGTTAAGCCAAGAGCAGTTGAGCACATTTAAACAAGCGATAACTATAAGTGACTATATTTTTGCCAGTGCTTTACAAGCACCTGAGCTGGTAATAGAAATTTTTAAAACGGCTAACGAAGATGTTTTACCAGATTATAAGCAGCTTTTACTTGCACAATTAGCCGATTGTGCTGATGAAGCTCAATTACATCGCATACTCAGACGTTTTCGTTTACAGCAAATGGTCAGAATAGCCCTTGATGATATGGTGTTTAATATCAGTTTAGATACCTCATTAGCGCGATTGTCATCTTTGGCCGATGAGCTTATATTAGCGAGCTTGCAGTGGCTGACTGATTTTTGTCAGAAAAAGTGGGGCACACCTACCAATGAACGGGGCGAGCAGCAGATTTTATTGGTTTATGGTATGGGTAAGTTGGGTGGGAAAGAACTAAATTTTTCTTCCGATATCGATCTTATTTTTACTTACCCTGAATGTGGTGAAACTCAAGGTTGTCGTCGCAGTATAGATAATCAACAATTTTTTACCCGCTTAGCACAAAAATTAATAGCCTCGTTGCACCAGGTCACTTGTGATGGTTTTGTCTATCGCGTTGATATGCGTTTACGTCCCTTTGGTGACAGTGGTCCGCTGGTATTAACGTTTAATGCCATGGAAGATTACTACCAAGAGCAAGGGCGAGATTGGGAGCGATACGCCATGCTAAAAGCTAGAGTTATTGGTCAATCTAAATATCACCAAGAATTATCAAGTATGCTCAGACCCTTTGTCTATCGCCGCTATATCGATTTTAGTGTTATCGATAGTTTACGCCGTATGAAAATGATGATTGCTCAAGAGGTTCGTCGAAAACAGCTAGTCAATAATATTAAATTAGGCGCGGGTGGCATTCGTGAAGTTGAATTTATTGTACAAGTTTTTCAACTTATTCGCGGTGGACGGGTAAAAGAACTTCAACAACGCAGTTTATTAACAGTGTTACCGAAATTAGTGCTATCAGGGGAGATTAATGAGAGCAGTAAGCAGGTACTCGAAGGTGCTTATCGTTTTTTGCGACGTGTCGAAAATATTATTCAAGCCATTGCCGATAAACAAACACAAACCTTACCGAATAATGATCTTGATCAACAGCGACTGCTCGCGGTACTTGCAATTGGTAGTTGGCCTGAATTTTTATCTCTACTAGCCCAACATATGGAGGGTGTTCATCAAGAATTCGATTTACTTATTGGCCTTGATAGCCCTAATCATCAAGCACCTGATGAACAGTGGGTAACACTTTGGCATAGCCGCTGGAGTGATGAAGAGTCTATTGCTTGGCTAGAGCAAGAAGCTCTGGGTTGGCAAAGTGATAAAGTTTGGCAAACATTAAGTGATTTTCGAGAAGATATTGGTAAACGCAGCTTAGGTAATCGTGGACGGCAGGTTTTAGATAAATTAATTCCATTACTTTTATGTCGGCTGCAAAAAAATGTCGATGCCGGGCAGGTATTAGCGCGGGTACTGCAAGTTTTTAGTAAAATAGTGACTCGTACTGCTTATCTAGAATTACTCTTTGAAAATGATGGAGCCCTAAAGCAACTTATTCATTTATGCCAAGCAAGTAGCTGGGTGGCTGATTACATTGCCAAATATCCAATATTACTCGATGAACTTATTGATCCTGAATTACTGCATAATCCGCCACAACTTTGTGCATATGCGGTAGAGTTACGCGAGCGTATGCTGCGCATTCCAGAGGAAGACCTTGAAGCGCAAATGGAGTCGCTACGTCAATTTAAACAATCACAACAATTACGTATTGCTGCTACTGAAATTGCTGATGTCTTACCTGTCGCTAAAGTAAGTGAGCATTTAACTGCTTTAGCTGAAGCGATATTATCTGAGGTGATTAACCTTGCTTGGCAACATGTTAATGAACGTTTTGGCGTGCCAAATTCATGTTTAGATGGTGACAATGAAAAAGGCTTTGGCGTTATTGCTTACGGTAAAACGGGTGGCGTCGAACTTGGCTATAGCTCAGACTTGGATTTAGTGTTTGTACATCATAGTGAACCTGATGAAGTGACTAGTGGTAGGGCCGATGGTAGTAAATCGGTACCAGCAAGCCAGTTTTATATGAAGTTAGCACAACGTATTATGCATCTATTTAATACCCGAATGAATAGTGGCATATTGTATGAATTAGATATGCGCCTAAGACCATCGGGTAATTCAGGCGTGCTGGTGATACATCTAGCTACTTTTGCTCAATATCAAGATGAAGATGCTTGGACTTGGGAACATCAAGCCTTAGTCAGAGCCCGAATGATTTTTGGTAATGAACAGCTTAAGCAACAATTTATTGCTATTCGACAAGCGGTGTTATCAAAACCCAGAGAGCTAACCGCGCTTAAAGGTGAAATTATTAGTATGCGGGAAAAAATGCGCAATCATCTAGATAATTCCACTGAGTTGCAGTTTGATATTAAGCAGGGTAAAGGCGGTTTAGTTGATATTGAGTTTCTTGCGCAGTTTTTAGTCCTCGCTCATGCTAAGCAATATCCTGAATTGATGTTAGCCTGTGATAATTTAGGCATATTTAAATTACTGCTAAAGTTTGCTTTACTCGAAAAAGTCGAACAGCAACTGCTTGGCGATATGTATCAAAAACTGAGAGCGCTTGGGCATCAAGCAACCATGCAAAGTGCAGGGCAATTAATTAACCGGCAAAACTGCACTGGGCAAGCTGCCATTAGTGATATTTGGCAAAAACGCCTAGTTGATTAATAAGGATTTTCACTGCCAAGTAAAATACACTCCTCATCCAAAAAAGGCTGAGGAGCACTTTCAATAACGACAATAGCGCGTTGACGATTACAAAAGAAAATCGACAAGCCCGATTCAAAATGACCCTCAATGGCTTTAGCTACTTGAAAGGATGTTTTTAAGATATCTTTTTCAATTCTAAATGGGTCTTTTACCACGTAATCTCGGTTTAACCACCAAATTAAATCGATACCATTTTTATCAGCATACTCGGTAAGCTTTTGATTTAATGTTTCACCGCGTCTAAAAGGACGAGATTCAATACTGCCTTGCCAATTCTTTTTATAAGGGCGTACCACCATTTCTCGCGCTTGCAATAACTTGGTTAAATCACCTTTCGGCTCGGGCAGGTAAACAATATTGTTGCGAATTTTCGGACCTTTACCATCCATATCGCCGTGTAAATTCGCATAGAATCTGGATAACCCTATGGCAGCAGCATTGGTTGAAGTCCTACCTTGCTGATGATTATTAGCGCTACTTTTTGCTTGTTGGGGCAGTGGGATTACCGACGTTACACTGCTACTTATAGCGCTTTGATCAACCTTACCTAGGGAGCCATCAAGGGACAGCAAAAAGTCTTGGTTGGCAAAAAATCCCCAAGCGAGTACTGTCAGGATAAGTCCTAAGATAATATTCCGTAGCCAAAAGTTCATTAGTTAATCAACACCTTTGTTTTCATTACTTTAATTATAGTGAAGTTAGTTTACTTTACCCAAAGAGTAATCTTTATACAAATCCCTCTGTATGTTCCCTTCAATGTTTTAGTGCTAGAGGGGCGTAATTAGATTAAATAACATTAATAATTAGTTAGTTACATATTAGTTCTATATTAATAATTATTTATATAGTGAGGCATCTTCAGGATTAGGCCGAGTCTTAAAGCGTCGGTGTAACCACATATACTGCTCTGGCTGTACGAGAATAGCTTTTTCTATTGCTTGGTTTACTTTAATTAAGTCTTGTTCATCATTATCTGTTGGGAAGTTTTCTAATGGCGCTGATACTTCTATGGTGTAACCACTATCATCGGCATTTCTTCGTGGAATCATCATCACTGTTTTGGTATTTCGTTTTCGAGCAAAAATCAGCGTACCAGTGGTAGTTGCTGTTTCTTTAACGGCAAAAAAGGGTACAAATAGACTTTTATTACGGCCGTAATCTTGATCCGGTAAATAAGCGCAAGCCTCTTTATCATGCAGGGCTCTTAATAAACCTTTAACATCTCGTTTGCCGATCATATACTTATTTGAACGAGATCGACCTCTGTGCTGGAAAAACTCCATTAGCGGATTGTTATGAGGGCGGTAAAAT
>JALJPA010000026.1 GCA_022969215.1 Colwellia sp.
TGCCCTCCTAAAGACTCATAGGCGGTATATCTTAAATAGCTTTTATAGTGTGCCATTATCCTTTAACTATCTTTAACATCTCCTTGTAGTTATCAAGCTCCTTTTTATGATGAGCTACTGCCTTATCTTTGTTTCCGTCAAATGCTAATTGATATTGTTTTTGGTGAAACGCTATTTTATCCGTGTAAAAATTTTCCATTACTCTGCCTTATTGCTTATGTGTGGGTTAAACTTTATCGTACGTCAATTCAAAAATACCAGGCTTACAAGGGTAAAACTCACCCTTAACGCCTTTGATAATGTAATCCCCGAAATTAGCCTTCATAACACCCTCTAGAGTATCAATATTAATAAACCCATCATCGATACGGTAATTACAATAAGACTCAAAGGCATCGATAGCAGTGTTGCATTTAGTTACTACTGGTTCACCTTTAAAATTTAAAACTTCTCTAATTGATTTTTGATTGGGTAGCAATCGTATGGCTTCAATCTCAACTGGTTTTTTTCTGTATTTCATAATCATCTCTCTTTGTTTATTAACTGAGTTACTTAACTTCAATAATATTACTAGTTACGCATTCTACTTCGTGACGAGTATCACATTCTGCGGCATTAATAAATTTATGTGGTTGGTTTTTAATTTCGTTAGTCAGCTCAACTAATCTATTTCCGTCCTTTGGCATATCCCATCCATTTTCAGCACTAACCGTTAAAGTGTAGATTTTTGTTTCTCTAAACTCAAATACCATTTTTTCAATGTTCATGATCGTTACTCTCTTATTTAGTTTGGTTTAGCGCTAGTTAGTAGCGCTATGTGTTGGTTAAGTTTCTAAGTTTTCGTTCGGGTAATCGTCAGTAGGACTAAATATTTCTACAGGCTCTTTTTGCTCGTAAGGGAATTCAATGTAAAATTTATCACCACCTTTACTGTAATGTGACTTATAAACTTCACCTTCGTCATTCTTGTACCACTCCCAATAAACGCGACCATCAATATCATAAGGCTTATTATCCTCACTTTTAAAAACAGATGATAAGCGCACATTTTGAAACATACCATCGCCTACTTCGTGCCACTCGTTATCATTACCAGTTAGCGGAGTGATTAACTTAAATCTAGCTAGCTTTTCAAATAGGTTTACGGCATAACCATAACTTGAGCCGCTATGACCATGAGTTGAAAAAACCTCTAGCAACTCCAAGACCTGATCGCACATCAATTTTTGCATGTCGCATTCAAACTCGCCTTTTTCGTTTGACCATCCCGCCAAATTAAATTCTTTCTTTGCGTGTGATATATAACTCATTCTTCTATTCCTTCTTGTGGTTTGGTTTATTTATTAACTGAGATTACTTTATTTTCAGGCTTTCTATATTTGCCAATTTGAGTTGATAATTGAATTAATGACTTCATGACTTCATCATCTTCAGCATTTGCCGTTACAAATATAAGCATTTCGCCATTCTTTTTAAAAGCGCAAGCAATCGCACTACCAAGCTCTTTTTGTGTTTCCTTTAGCTTCTCGTACTCACTCATGTTATTTATTCTCCTTAAGTTGATAATCACATATTGTGCTAACACTAGGTACTACGTGATCATCTTCTGTTACAGGTCTTACATTACATATTGTCGCGGTTTGCTTTATTTCCCCCCAACAAACTTGTGAAACCTCTTCGTCCCAGCCTTCATCTGCATTATCTCTATACCAATCAATAGATGTTTCAGCAGAATCCTTTGCTTCTTTTTCTGTTTGGTAAGTGTCGAACCCTGCATCTGGGCAATAGCAAAAAAACTTATCCATCTTTCTTATCCTTGTGTGTTGTTAGTGGGGTTAGATATCAAAATGCTCAATTAGCAATTCAATAATAGAAAATATTTCGCCAGTATTCTCTTGTTGTAGCGCTAAGTGCTTCCTTGCTGCTTCTAATGCTTCAGGTTCGTCCGTCTCAATTTCAAATTGCTTATATAAAAAATCACTAACAGAATCACTATTGGTTTCTAAAGAATTGTGAACTGGTGCCATTAATTTAAGTATTTTCTTAAATTGTTCTTTTTCTAAATTTGATAATTTATTCATGTTTTCTATCTCTCTATTGGTTTGTTGTTGTTAACTGAGACAAACAATAGCACACTTACTTACGGTGTCAACACAAAGATACATACAAATATAATTATATTTATATGTACATTATTTTTATTGTGTGCAATACTTCAATCAACTTCAGCAAATAGAGAATGTATATATGAAAATTTTACCAGTTAAATTTAGTGATACTCAGGTGTCAAAGATTAAAGATGTAGTTGATGTGGTTGGTATTGATACCAGTAAGGTTGCTAGAGCTGCTATGAGATTAGGCATTGCTCAGATAGTGGCGCTAGCATCAAGAGATGTTGATAAGGCTATTGATTTAGTTTTGATTAATGACGCTAGAGCGAAGTAGAAACAAAAAAAGCACCCTCTGACAAGTGCTGATTAATTCGACTAAGGACACTATAACATGCACTACTACCAATTTAATATAGGTGATTACGTTAGCTCAACGCAACACTTAGATGAAAATGAAGATTTAGCATATAGAAGGATGCTAGATATTTATTATTCAAAAGAGCTTCCGTTACCAGAAGACCAGAAAGATATAGCTAGATTAATTAGAATGCGAACGCATACCGAAAGCATTGCGATCGTATTGCACGAATTCTTTACTCTAAAAAAAGACGGCTATCATTGTATAAGAGCGGATAAAGAAATTTTAGCGTTTCAATCTAAATCTGACAAGGCTAGAAAGTCAGCCGAAGCAAGATGGAATAAAAACAAAGACTTACCGAAAGAAAAGGTTGATGCGAACGCATTACGAACGCAAAGCGAAGGCAAAGCGAAGGCAATGCTAAACACTAAACAAGAAACACTAAACACTAAACAAGAAACACTTAAAGACAATACATCATTTATCAATGACGGATTTGACCATTGGTGGTCAAGTTATAAAAAGAAAGCTGATAAGAAAAAAGCGTTACAAAAGTTTAAGTTGATTACGCGAGGCTTTTCGGATGATAAGTTTTCTGAGTTTGTAAATATGATAACTACAGATTGTAAAAAAAGATTTGTAGATACTGAGAAAGAATTTGTTCCTAACGCTACTACGTATTTGAATGGCGAACGATGGAACGACGAAATAATAGGAAGTAATTAAAATGACAATTGAACATGAGCAATCGCTTATTGGCGGACTAATGAAAATAGCTAGCTGTGAATCTGATATTGCTAGTTACATATTATCAACTTTAAAACCGGCTTCATTCTCCACGCTGGTTCACAAGGAAATATACAAAGGATTGTTATTCCTAAATACTAATAAAATGTATTTCGATAATTTATCAGTGATGAAGCAACTAGATAAAAATAATTTTGTTGAAATTAGAGATATAGATTTATGTTACCAGTACGCAGCTGATGCTTCTTTGTTAAGACAGTACTCAACCGCAATTAAAGACGAATCAATGGAAAGGTTTTCTGTTGCCAAGATTGCAGACATTCAGGACATGATTACTAATCCTGAAAACGGAAATATTGCACAGCGTTTAGGCCTGGCTGAATCTGTTATTTCTGGACTAATTGAGCAGATGCAAAACCGTGAAGAAAAAGGTTTACGTGATGCTGGCTACTGGGCTAGTGAATGGATTGATGATAAAGAGGCCTACCATAGCGGTAAGCAAACAAGTTACACGCTTGG
This sequence comes from Colwellia sp., assembly GCA_022969215.1. GTDB lineage: Bacteria > Pseudomonadota > Gammaproteobacteria > Enterobacterales > Alteromonadaceae > Colwellia. The sequence continues at coordinate 3,736 of JALJPA010000026.1, forward strand.
TATCCAAGGTATTGATGAAGCTTTTAAACCCAAGGGTGTGCTTCCTGGGTCGCTTGTAGTGGTTGGAGCTAGACCTAAGATGGGTAAAACATTTACAGCGGTTAAGATTATTGATCACTTCTTAAAAGAATCTGGTAAGGCTGTTTGTGCTTTCTCAATGGAAATGCGCGGCGTTGATATTTGGGAACGCGCAATGTCTAGTCGTGGGCGTGTTGATTCAGATAGTTTTTATTCTGTATCAATGGAGAATACAGGCTTTTGGGATCACGCCGGAGGTATTAACAACGAGTTAGCAAATTCTGACTTTCACCTTGATGACAGCCCGTGTGTAAGTATGGCTAAGATTAAAAAGGAAGTGCGAGAAGTTCACCGCAAAACCCCTGTTGGTTTGGTTATGGTTGATTATCTTACTTTGATGGGAACCGAAGAGGCTGAACGTAACGACCTTAAATACGCCGCGATAACCAAAGAACTTAAAATCTTGGCCAAAGAACTTGGTTGTGTGATTTTACTTTTAATTCAATTAAACCGTGGTTTAGAAAACAGACCTGATAAACGTCCCGTTCCTAGTGATGGTCGTGACACAGGTCAAATAGAACAAGATTGTGATGTTTGGATTGGGCTATATCGTGAGGGTGTCTATAACCCAGAATGCGGGCATTCATTAACCGAGGCTATCGTTAGGCTTAACAGGGCTGGAAGTAACGCTACAGCTTACATGGAGTTGAATAACGGCTACTTTGAAGATGTAAATCAGTTGGAAGCGCACAAACAAGTAGAAACAGTCAAAGCTGAAAAGCGCAAACAGGAGCAAGCAGACGATGAACAATCAACATTCAGAGGCCGAAGAAAGCGAGCTTGAATTTAGAATTAGATTTAGAGGTGAGTACGGAGTTGATTACCAAGAAGCTTTAGATGAAATAAAACGAAAGCAAGAAAAGCGTAACCAGTGGTGGCATAACATTTGTGTAGTTTACGGCTGGAATAAATAATAATTAACAAACAAGGAGAGCAAAAATGAAGGAATCTATAGAAATATTAGCACTACGAAATGAACTTGCAGAAAATAACGAGATAGCGGCTATAAGAGAAAAGTTTTATCAGGGGCGTGTTTTGACACTAACTAAAGAGTTAGACCAGGCGCGTAACGAGTTAAGTTTTAGGAGATCAATCAATGGATAGTTACAGAACACAGTTAATAGAAGCTAAAAGGCTTAATAGCGAGCTACTAAATGAGTTAGGCGAGGCTTACATGAGCTTGTCAAAGAATGCGATTGGGAGTAGCAATAAAATTCTAGCTCAGGCTAAAGAAATATATGAACTTAAGCAGCAATTAAATAATTTATTAGAGGATAAGTAACAATGAGTAAGTTAAGACAGACTATTTTTGATAAGTCAGGCGGTTATTGTTGGTATTGTGGGTGCATGCTTGGCAAAGGTTGGCATGCTGACCACTTTTACCCAGTGGTTAGGGTTGGTGGTAAAATGCTTTACCCTGAATTAGATTCGCTAGATAACAAAGTGCCATCATGCCCACAATGTAACATGATGAAATCATCTATGAATATTGAAAGCTTTAGAAGTACCGTTCATCAGTTTGTAGAAAGTTTAAATCTGTACACCACTCAATATAAATTCGCTAAAAAATATAACTTAGTGAAAGAAACTGGTATCAATGTAAGGTTTTGGTTTGAAGAAAATGAAAAGCACGTAAAGCCAGAGCATGACCTGTTAAAAATATCAGAGCGCGCAATTATAATGGAATGGAAAAAAGACAAAGAAGAGCGAGATTATTACTATTTAAACTTTGATGATTTTATTTGCACATTAAGAAGAGTTGGTAATAATTGGATCGCTATAGCTATGGGTTTTTCATGGGAAGAGTTAGGTAGAATAGAAATTCAATTTGGCAGGCTTGAAAAAGAAAAGGCAGCTGATTGGGCGATTAAAATACAAGAAGGGATAAACAGCACTAACCAAATTAGTTAGTGCTATAGAGTGGTTACTTTTTAGTTTCGTTGTGTCTGGTTAGCATGTAACTACCAAAGAAGAAGGTAATTATTGCAGCAGTACCGGCCAACATAACTGAAGCGGTTGAAAGCTTATAATAAAACTCTGCTAGCTCCATATTAAAAGGGGCGGCTATTGCACACATCAAAACGAGCCATAGTTGAACTTTAATCCATTGCTTGGCGATTTCACGCCTAGCTTTGGAACGTTCGCTATTTTCACCCATAGAGGAGATAGCGTACGCAACAACACCTTTGCGCAGTTCAGTATTGGCTTCTGCGATTTCTTCATCGGTATATTGTTGGCCACCTATCCAACTACCAACGTTAGCAAGTAAACCATCATCTTTATCTAATACGTTATCGACTGCCTTGTCTGACCATGACATCGGGTTATACCAACTCATTCTTTAAACTCCTATCTGTAAATTATAACCCTCGCAGGGAGCTGTTCTGATGGGTAGCTGGAAGGGTGTTGTTATTTAGTATTATAACATGAAAATAAAACCTTGATTATCTATATTATATGTATATACTGTCTATATCGTTTAAATATAAGGAAGGTTATGAAAAAGTTAATTGATTTTAAAGGTTTGGAAAGTTCTATACAGGAACATGCAGATTTGTTTTTTGATGGTAATTTTAGTATGGCTGTTCGCTCACTGGTTAGAAAAGGTCTAATTGGCGGATAAATTAATTTTAGATAACAAGGGAGAGATAAGATGCAATATACAAAATTAGAATTGAATGAAATATTAGAAGTTCCTAGAAAATACCTAGACAATGAAGAAGGTGGATTCCGTGCTAACCTTTGCCGCGCTGACCTTAGTGGTGCCGACCTTAGTGGTGTTGACCTTTGTCGTGCTAACCTTAGTAATGCTAACCTTAGTAATGCTAACCTTAGTTATGCTAACCTTTCACCATGCGAACCAACCAAACAGGAGGTAAAGGATGCAGCACCCTAGAGTGAGATTTGCTTGTATGGTTATTGGTTGGTGCATTAAGTTTATGCCGGAAGATTGGCGAACTAAGCAAGCCATTGATAATTTAATGTCTAGTAAGATGATTAAAAATATAGAAAAGTAATTGATTAACCATTTAACGTACTAAGGGATAAAGAAAGATGAAAAAAGGCGATGATTTAAAAGAGTTGTTTGACGACTTAATTGAAAAGGATGAAGCGTTTGGTGGATTAATTGAATCGACTGAGCAGATTGTTAAATACAAGGGTCGAACCATAAAGCTAACTGTTAGTTTTGATGAAGATGAAGAGTAATTAATTTAACGTACTAAGGAATAGATAGATGAAGATTTCAAACTTTAGATTGATAGAACGAGTTGGTACAAGTGCATTAACGTGGAAATTTAAAGCGCTTGTTGAAGTTGAAACAGGTATGTTTTTTAAAAAGAAAGAGGACAAGACCATTTACAAGGAGTACACCGGACACTGGTTTTTTACAGATACAGGCAAATATACACCAGAATATGATGTAGAAGGTTTGCAGCGAAAGTTTGAATCCGAGCAAATGAAATCTATAGAAGAATGCACCATTTAACGTACTAAAGGATAACTATGCCTCTTTCATATACTGGATTAACAAAATTATGCAGCGAGTTAGATAGTGAACTGGAAGAGGTTTACGCTGAAAACGAAATGTATAAAGATACTATTGAGATGCAACGAAGGCTTTTATTGGAATCTGCTCAGTTGCTTAGTTTATCTAAAATTAAACGTAGGGAGTTAAACTGATGGAATACAACGAAACAGACAAGCTATTAGAACGTGACATAATTGTTTTTATTATACTAGTATCGGGTGGAATTGTTGGCTGGTATGAAATAATTAAGTTTGCTTATTATGTTTAATCATACATATCAACAAGCTTACTTATTTGTGTTCATACTTTCGGTTACAGCGTTGATAATGGCTATATCTGCTAGTAAAGTCTTGAGCATGTATCAGTGAAAGAAGTATTTACAAATACAAATAAATTAAAAGGAAACATAGGAATGAACTCACAACAACTGTACGACTGCATTATCAAGCCTACCCATTTATATATGGGTGGTAATTACGAAAGCAGAAACGCTAATTTTTTATCATTATGTACCGCAGCAATTGAAAGTAACTGTGGTTATTATATTAAACAAGTTGGTGGCCCTGCTTTGGGTATTTGGCAAATGGAACCAGCGACAGAAAGCGATATACTTATTAATTGTGACGCAATACAGCGCCCAGATGAATTAGGTATGTTGCAAAGTTTTGGCAATGAAGTGTCGAATGTTATGTGGTTAACTGTTTGTCCTATGTACGCCTGTGCAATGGCTAGGCTGAAGTATTCAATGGACGTAGCACCTTTGCCAGATAGTGAGAATATTCGCGCTGTATATGATTACTATAAGCGCATTTATAACACTCCGGCGGGCGCGTCTACTTATGAGAAGTTTAAGCAAGCTTTGATTAATAATGGCGTATTTAACGTTAAGCTTTAACATAACCAGCACAGAGAGCCTAAACTCCCTGTGCTTTTTGATTAGGTGCTTATTACGGTGTTACCTGTCCCCGCGTCAGATACAGTCTTTTGAACAACAAAACAATCGCTTGATGCAGGGTCTAGCCTTACCGTTCCTGCGCCTAAAACATTGCCGATAACAGTGGTATCGGCTGCCTGAATGGTTAGAGCCCAATCAACAGAACCATCATTAATTATTACATTTGATGATGCGTTACTTATTGAACCGCCAAGCCTTACAGGTCTTGCAGATAACAAAGCTCTGATTGTGTTGTCGCTAAACTGTCCTCTCTGTGTAAACGTTGAATTAAATACGTGTTGTACAGGGTAAGAACCTACAAACGCTGTAATATCAATCTCATTAGCTCTAAATATAACTACCTCGTCAACTATCATTTCCACTGATGCATCCGTCCATGTTATTGCACACCTGCTAATTTCGGATATTCTTCCACCGCTAAAATCACCACCCTTCGTAGATGATTGGTCTGTCATAGTTACGCCTTTTAAGTTGTTTCTTAACCCTGTTGATTTTGAAACATACTCTACGGTGCCACCTACTATTTCCGCATCTTGTGCGCGAGCAAGCACGATACCTTTTGCTGACTCTATTTCTATTTTAGCTTTTGCGTTTGTTAGTGTAGTGTCAGAGGCGTATGTGCTGATTAAACCATCCGTTCTAACCTTGCCTACATATAAGCCAACTTCACACGCTAGCGACATATCGCCACTTCTAATTATAACGCCAGAGCCTATTTTTATATTTGCTAGTGCTGTCCTATTGACAAGGGGTTCACTTTCTAAATACAGAGATCGTATAGAATTAACAGGAACAGGACAATCTTGTATATAGTAATTGTTAACTTGTATATCAGCTATATTAGTTTGTAAGCAAACCACGCCGTCTGTAGTACCTGCTGTATTACAGTTTCTACCACGAGGTTCTATGGTTGCATTTGTACATGCATAAACCCCTGAAACATCAGGTTCGCCAAGTAAATCAAAAGTAGGTAAAGTCTCGCCTGGATAAGCAAAGTTTCCTGTAGGCTTTGCCCCTACCTTGATCATGCATGCGTGAGTATCTTCGATGTAATTTGTTTTATCCCATACAAAACCGTCACCCTGTAAATAGGCACCATGCTCACCACAACCTTTAATTTTGTTGTTTGTAAAAGTGCCAAATCTTGCGCTTCTAAAATCTAGTATACCGTCACAACCCTGTAAACCACTACCTTTACCTTCTGCGTCTCCGTTGTTACCGTCTACAATGTGGTATCTAGCGTTTGAATTGCTAACTACTATTCTACAATAACGGGTAAAGCTATTTTCTTGTATAAAGTTATACCTGCCGCTGTTATCGACGCCAGTTCCAACGTCATCTCCATAGCAGCCCTTTACAGTGTTTGAGTCACCTGTAACAGTAAATGCTACGCCTGTGTATTGCTCACCATCGACGGGCGTTATAGCGGTTAAGAATGTGCCCTCTATTCCTTCAGCCCTGTTATTGCTACCTTCAAGCCAGACCAATCTTGATACTGATGTATGGTTTCCAGAATGCTTAATGTGGCCTCCATACCATTTATTATTACTTCCGCCTATGCGGAGTGCATTAGTTCCTGATACACCTGATGAGAATGTAATGGTGCCATTGCCGACTATCAGTAAGTTGCTAGCAGTTACATCAATGTTTTGCGTTGATGCTGCGTCAGCATCTAGGTTTAACTCCCCACCAATACCAAGCCACAAAATTATATTTGCATGTTCGTTGGCTTGACCTGATACGAAATCACCAAGAAAAGTTTCACCAATACTTTTCGCATATAGTCCTGTTGTTAATGATATTGTTGTGACTGTTGTTGTGACTTCCCATGTAGAGCCACCCGTTGTTAGTTTTTTGCTAACAGGAAACACAATCAAGCTTGATGTCATTGATGATACACTGTCAAACTCATAAGCTTGTGATAGGTCGTTAATTCCGCAGTTAGCCCTATTGCTTGGCTCGGCTCTATTACCTCGCTTGGGGTTCCTTCCTTTGTTATTATATCGTACGTTCCAGCTGCCACCTTGAAAAAGTAATTGCCTTTATTATCAGAGGTGATAGGGTTTGCTATTGAAGCGTCATTTATATCAAATAGGCTTGCTGTAGTGCCCGCACCTGCTGGTACTGTGGCAAGTCTTACCGTAACAAGTATTCCGACACCCGCATTCAAATCTATTTTACTTGTTATTACGTCTAACTCGTCATTTCTTAAAACTATACTTCCATTATATCCAATCATTAGTGATCACCATTCCCGTTAATATATCTGGCTGGTGTATCTCCGAAAAATACAACCGTTGCCCCGTTATCTATTACACCACTACCAGCTAAACCGCCGGTCGCGTCATTATTTGAACCTGCATTGCCCCATAATGGCCCGAAAGGGTCACCATTGAAACCTGTGTCGCCAATAGTAAATCCTGCGCCTGTTCCATCGCCAGGTTGACCCCCTAAGCCTACGACTATACCATCGCCACCGTTACCTCCTGCACCTGTTCTAGGTATGCCAAGGTTAACATGATTAAAACCACCACTGCCACCGCTTGGCGCACGAATATAACCATCTGCAACAGGATAAGCAACAGAAGGAGTTGCACCGCTGAAATATATATCTGTGTCTATTCCTTGTGCGTCATAAACTAACCCACCGTTTGCGCCGTCTTGAGGCGGGGATATAACTGTAACGATAGGGTTTACATATTCTATGCTTTCACCTTTACCGCCGTTACCGCCATCAGCTTGTCCATCAAAGCCGTTAGCTAATATAAGTATTATCTTTGAGCCAGATGTAAAAGCACCGGCGCGAATAGCTGTCATTCCTTGAGAGAAAGTGCCATCAAGTATAAATGTTAATTCAACATCTTGACTCGGTGCGCCAGCAAGAATATAAAGATTTACACCACCTAAAGGAGAGTCTAAAACTATTTCACTACCAGAGTTAAACGCCGCCTCATAAGACATGGTGGTAACATCGTAAATCCTGCCATCATCGTTGTAATTAGGATTTATTTTAATTATTTGCGCTCTAATATTACCCGAAGGTAAACCGTCAGCGCCTTGGTCAACAGTAGTTATTAAGTCAACAACATCACCAGTGTTAAATTTAAGCGCTCTTTCTTCAGTCTTAAACGTTCGGACAAATGGCGTAAACTTAAAGCGGCTAACATATCTTTGAGTTAATAACTCAGCAGCATCTTTAGTTAAAAGAAAATTGTTATCAAATTGCTTATCTTTATGTTTAGAAAATAAAGCAGGGCTAATTAAGGCGTTGTCAGCAAATTGACTCGCTCGTTTATAGCTTGGGGTGTCATCGCTATCAGCTAAGTTTCTTTTGTCATAAACAACTAGGGCGCGTGATGCTCGTATTGACTCTTTAGGAACCTTGCTTATCGTGTAAGAGTTTATTTCCTTACCTTCAGTTAATGTTGCTGTTGATTGTTTCCATACTGATATAGCTGATAGCTTTGCTAGGTTCTCAGTGGTAGAAAACCATAAATCCATTAGAAAGCCGGTAAGTATCCTATTGAGTACATCGTTAACGCTTTCTGACTCACTGTGCAATGTGTTTATCTTATCTGTTGCGTGCCATTCTGCGACCTCTGCCGCCCATTCTGCAGCAGGGATTAAAGATACATCGAAATCACTATCAACGAGTATTTTAGTTATCAATGAATCAATAGTTTCATCATCTGACAAGTCACATATAAATACTTCATCTCCGGCGGTGTGGTCTTCCGCGTTCGTAGTGGTTAGCAATACAGCAGAAGTAGGCGCGAACAAATCACCACCCCTAATAGTTACGTTCAATACAGCTGTAGGCGTTAGATTATCAGTGACACTTACTATCTGGCTAAACTCATCGCCTATACGGATAAAAACAGCACTTGAATAGTCTGTGTCACCATCAACAGGTATAGCGGTAACTGAGTCGTTAATATTTTGACGAAGAAAGCCGCCAGCAGTTATGGGCCATGATTTCTCATTTAAGTTAGCTAGTGATAATACTTCCTTACAAGCCAATGACCATTTGCCGTTTTTAGGATTTAATTTAAAAGCGTTTGCTACATAGTGACGAGTCTCAGCGCCATTAACTAAATCTACCGTACCATCAGGCTGTACACGATATAGTTTAAGTCTTACATTTTTGTTTTCAAATATCTGTCTAGCACTTAGCTTGCCTAAATACGTACCTTGATTTTTTACATCGTCAGTTACACCGGGTGCCGTCATATTAGGGTCTTGCCCTGTATCATCCTTAAAGGTTATATTTAAAGATCCTCTTGCTGACAATCCATCACCAGGCTTTAGCTCTGTAGTGGTTTCCTTGATGTTAGTTATTAGCCTGTGAATAGGTTCGCCGTTAATGCTTGGCAATATAGGCGCGTTTTCATTAGTGAAGTAATAAGTTTTATATTCACCTGTCCACGCTTGATCGCAAGTTAACGGAGTGCCAAAACCTTGAGATGAACCCAAAGTACAAGCACCAGTAATAACAGGTAAATCAATTTCAAATACTTCAAATTGTCTCTGAACTCTCATGTTTTGAGTTGCTAAAAATGTACTCATTATGTCAACCCGTTAAACGCTGTGAATTTTAAAGTAATAACATCTAGAGTAGGTGTTTGCGGGTGAGACTTAACACCATGCAAAGGATCGTAACAAAGGTATGTTGACTCAGGCTTAGACTTAAATTCTTTCATAAAGAAAGGCTGTTCAAAACTAAAGTCTATAAACGTTTGCCATGCACCCTCTGTAAAGATAGCTAACTCATTAGGCATAGATAAACTACCCTTTAAAGCCTTAGCTCTTTGTGTTGATGATATTGGACCCACTTCCAAAGTGCTTGCTGTTCTTTGTGTTGTGTGGCGGTTTAACCAGTTGCGTGCATATCCCGCTTGCTGACCTTTTAATAGTGTAATAATCTCACCAGCAGCAATGAAACTGACAGTCATTTGATAGTTGTTAGGCACAGTAACAAACTTAATTATTAAATCCTGAAATGCTTGAGCAGGAAAGGTAAACATCACATTATTATTACGTTGCAATACTACGCTATCTATTAATGTTACACCGTTGTATAGCTCAATAGTTGCCTGTGCGGGTGTTGCTGCCGTATGTCCTGATATTGCCACATAACTAATATTAGTTTGTGCACCATAACTTACAGTAAAATCAACAGTGCTAATTCCACACGTATAATTTAAGCTGTGGTTAGGGTCGGAAATATTAGCCGCAATTTCACCGGTGCCAGGGTCGGTAATAGTCGGCACAACATTAAGTAATACATTTGATGTTGTTATTGATAGCCCATCTCTATCAGTTGCCGCTGCTACGTTGTTAATTATAGTCATTAGTTGCGGCCCTCTGCCGTAGCTTGATTTAGCCAGTTGGCTATTGCTTGCCCTATCTCGTCACCATCAGGAACAGTAATATTTAACGTTTGTGAACCGCTTGCCTCTGAATCAGTCAAACTAAGAGATGATGTTTGCTCTTGAAAGTCTTGTTGTGCTGGCTCTGATGATACGCCACCTCCACTAGCTCCAGAAACACTGCCACCACCAGGTGATGATGATAATGCATTTGACAGTTGAGCTGCTCCAGTAGCTATTAATACAGCAACATTCGCATAGTCATAAGGATTTATAGATAAGCTTTTCATCACTGATGCTGCTGTATCTGCAACTATAATCCCCGCTTGTAGTGCTTTATTTTCCTCAAAAAACGCGCCCTGTATAATACTTGCCGCTTTGGTGTATTTGCTGAACTGATCGAGCCTGTCTTTATAGCTTCTTTTTTCGTCTTGAGTTCCCTTCTTTACTATTTTAGTTCCCTTCTTTACTATTATTTCCAAGGTCGTTGTAGAATCGCTTGCAAATTTCTCTATAGCTTCTGAAGATAATCTAGTCCTTTCCTCTAGTACCGAGCCGAATGTATCAGTGCCATTAACGAAATCATCCAGTGCAGCGCTTCCTAGCTCGACGATATTACCCCAACCAGTGGCGATAATATCAAACAGTTCAGAAGATCTAATCCCTAAAGTTGTTATTACCTCAACAGCTAAGATTAACTCTTCAGAGTAGTCGGCTATCATTTGACGACCACCAGCACTAAAAGAATGGCCTAACTGATTAAAAGCTATGCCAACTTCTTTTATTTTATCAATATCACCCTGAGATAATACCGAACCAACTTCCTCAAAGTTTGTTTTTAGCTTCTTTAATTCTGCTGCATTGCCTGACAGTAGCGGGATTAAGTCAGTGGCATCACTCGCAAGCCCTTCCAAGGCGAACGACATTTGATTACTTGAAACTCCGGCGGCCTCCATCTGCTTAACCATCTCTTGAAGTACATCAGTACCTGCCATGGTTGAAAATGTTTTTGCTAGCTCGCGACCTTCAGCGTTAGTAATTTTCATTACATCGATAAAATCAACGAAACCACCGCCACCAGTAGCTAAGAATTCCCCTATTTTCTCGTTGGTATCTTTTCCGATATCACCTAGTTTTTCAAGTGATATTCCGACAGTTTGAGAAGCGAAGGCCCAAGCTTGCATACCTTCAACTGTTTCACCTGTGCGCCTTGCTGCTACCTCTAATTCTCTCGCGAATGTAACGGTAGAATTAACCAATATACCAACGGCAGCGGCAGCGGCAAGCGCTCCAGTCACCATAGTTGCAGCCATGCGTTTGAAGTCTTTGTCAACTTTAGTTACAGAGCTATCTAGCCTGTTTAGCTTTTTGTCTGTTGCTTTTAATTTAGCATCTACCCGGTCTGTTTTGGCGTCAATTATGACCATTAGCGTTTCTGTTGTGATACATTACCCCTTTAAATTAAGCCACTCTTTAGAGGCTCCGTTTGCAGCACGTTCGTAGTTTAACATTACCGATAAGTCCATCGATTTATCCTCTTGACCTAGTAGCTTTTTTACTTCTACAAAATCTAATTTCCAAGCCTCAGAAGGTGATATATTTAATTGGTTAACACATACCTTCCACCAGCCCCAGTAATCAAATTCATGACCTGTTATCTGCTTGGTTATCCCTCCGAGGTATCCGGCTTTTTTATATTTAGATTTTCCGAAAAGTATTCATGAACCTGTAATGCAGTTGTTACCATAACCATAGACCACGGCTCAGACATATCGTCATCACGATCACTAGCCATCCACCCAACACGATAAGTTCCGTCTTGAATCTCTTCCATAGGTATAGATTTATTCTCTTCTTTTATCATGCAGTGCAAAGCCTTACATGCAACATCGCGAGAATACAATTCACTAAACGCTATAAGTCTGTCGGCAACACTAAGCCCTTTACTGTTGGCCGCCTCACTAATGTACTTTAAAAATACAGTTTGAAGATCTAAGCCTGTCTGTTCAAAAAAAACCTTACAAGCATTTAATGTCATCTTGTAAGGGTATTTTTTATAAGCTAGGTGTATTTCCATTATGTTACAGCCGGAACGTGAGTAATTGGGCCAGATGATAAAAATGTAATACTTGTTGAAACTTTATCACCTTGAGGCAATGCGTCACTTAAACCGTTTGGCACCATTGCTGCTGTGAATGATTCATCAGTCGTAGCATTTGATACATAGGTAATTGTGTAATCGTCTTGTGTACCAACTAAAGAGTCAGCGCGTACTTTTCTGAATTGCGTATCATCGTTATAAACAATAGTTCCTGAAAACTGTAATTGCTTACCCGCCAATTCTGCATCCATCAAGGTTACATTGTCAGCATATGACTTATTAGAAATATCAATAGGCGAGCCGTTAAAGGTAAGTGTACCCTCCATTTGACCAACTATTGCACCCGTACCGTTTACTAGCACAATGTTAGTGCCGTTAATTTCACCGCTCATAATTTTCTACCTTGTTGAGAATGTTAAATAATTAATGCTTATATCACGTTTAAACCATGACTCGTTTTCTGTACCGTTGTTTACTGTTGACTCTAAAATATCAACCTTATGATTATTATACACTGTACTGCTGTTATATTGAAATGCGGATAAAATAGAGTCGATTATCTGTAATTGCACGTTATCATAATCATTGTTGTTTAATGATGTAAATACACTCACCTGAAATACTCCGCGCTGTTCGTCACTTGACGCAGGAGTCTTGCCCATCATCCCAGTGGTTGCCGGTATAAAATACAAAGCTAGCCATAGTGGTTTATTTGACGGGTCAAAATCTTTGTTTTCAAAAGCTATATCATCACTGGTTATATTAGGTATTGAAGCCGCTAACAATTGAGTGATCAAAGCTTGTTTGGTTTTAAAGTAACTCATAGTGACCTTATTTTATTTCGCATTGCTATTAATGTTGCCCTTACCCATCCGTTAGGTGCCTGCTTACTAAAGCCTCTAATAGATAGTATCTCGTAACTCTTTGAAGCCTTAATATATGAGCCTCGTTTAACTGGTGTGGGAAAGCCGCCATATTCTAATATATTAATTGCTGGCGCGTTGTTAGTGAAGTATATCTTCTTACCCAATATAACCGCTGGCATTTTGCTAAGTTGACGAATTGAACTTGCACCAGTTTTGCTTTTACTTGTCGTCGTCGCGTTAGATGGTACACCTACTGATAACCGCCAAGAGTTTCTATGTACCCCTTCATCGGCCGGAGTCCCTGCGATAATATTACCTAGGCCAGAAAGATAAACGCCTTTTACATTAGTGTTGATGCGATCTTTTATACCAACCTCTAATTCAAAGGTTACTTTCTCACGACCAAGTAGTGGCATTATTTTAACCTCACCTGTGGCATGTAAGCCAATACATCAGAAGTAGGGGCAATGATAGCGATACTTACAACATAGTAAGTTGATGTGCCTTGTGTAATCTCATCACCCTGTTTAACTATCGTCACGTTGTCGCATATTAACTTTCTATCGCCAGCTAATATGTTTATATCAAAATGCTTAGCTTCGTAACTAATAAAGATAGCGTTGGTTAATTCGATATTCGTGCTCGTTGATGTACCAGGAACTAACGGAGTTCCTGCAACAATAGTCTTGCTAACAAGAAATACTTTGTCGGCAGTAGGCGAGCCCGTCTTTTTCTGCGCTCGCTTTAGCCCTGCTTGGATTCGCTTCTGTATCTGTGCGCTACTCATGACCACTCCACGAAATTAGCAAAGCCAATATTGTTAATAGAAAATGATTTAGCGCTAACTATTTCAATTCTATAGGCTTCCTTATTGAATATCTTAACCTTTCTTAATATTTTATTATATCCGCATACGGTTTGTTCGTCATTACCGTCAACCAACACAGAGCATGACTTATTATCAATAAACTCTGGCTCTATATCAGACCAACTAACCCAGCCTTTATCTTTAGCCTCCATCCACTCTATGAATCTCGACCTTAAAGGTTCTTTGATGCACTCTTGATTATCACCAAGTAATTCAAAGAGAGTTGTGATTTGATCTAGTTCAGTGATTTTAATTTCAGTAGTTAATTTAGCCATTAGCCTAAGAACCCCATGCTTTCTTTATATAAACCGCCACCATTCAAACCTGCATTAGTATAAGGCTTTAACACCTTAGAAACTGCCGGCATTTGGGCAAGTGTTGGAGTGTTTGAGCCATCTTGATAAGCTTCTTTATAAGCTCCGACAACCTCAAAGCTTGCTAAGTCTGCCGTATCTTTTACAGCGTTGGTATCAACACCATCATTGATAGAGAACGACGCTAACATTTGAGCGTTTTTAAAGTCTTGTGGGATTGAATCGTTAGCAACTAATACGCCGTACGCGTAAATATTTGTGCGAGGCATACAACCCGTTTGCGTTTGTGGAGTAACTCTATAGCCTTGTAATCGCTGCTCATAAGTGAAGTTGATGAAGTCATAAGCGTTCGCAAGATTAGCCTCTCTATCTGGCTGTGTTGCTGGTACTGAGTAACCTTTAAGTTTAGCAAAGGCTTTATACTCTGCATCAGTTACCCATGAGTTAGCAAAGGCAACTACGCTGCCATCCTCAATAATTAACTGAGTGCCGATAGCCACAACAATCTGCTCGCTATTCGCCAGCTCTCTTGATGTAATATCAGTGCCTAATACACTAGCGCCATCAAAGTATGTAACAGTAGCAAACACCTTGCCGACTTCTAAAGTAGCAGATAGGTCTAGTGATAACTCTGTTGCGCTGTCAACGAATACGATAGTCGGGTTTAAAAGCAAGGTATATAACTCAGCCCCAAACTGCACCTTAATATCTGTAGCTGATGTTAAATCTATTCCACCAAAGACAAACACAACGCGATTATCTTTATTTGCAATTACTAAATTCTGAGCCATTTGATTATGTCCTGTTGTTTGATAACTAGAGTATAACATTTATTGGAGGCGAAAAAAAACCCACTAGAACGGAGAGTAACTAGCGGGTAAAGTTCGGGGCTATATTTTATTATTATTGGTTATTATCCTCGTCTAATTATTTTACAGAACCATCCGTTAACTTTTATATCGGCGTTGTTAGCTGATGTGAATATAAACTGACCTTTGTTATTAAGGGTATTAGTATCACCCATATAAAGGCCGATAAATGCACCTACCTTTTTGACACCTGAAGTTTTATAGAATAATTGTATAAATGGTATTCTGTAGCTAAACCCACCTTGGCCAAGCTCAAGCTCTACTGTTATCTCCTGGTTGGCTGATGATGTAGTCACCACAATATCTAATCTAATATCAACCATATCCCCCAGCTTTAAATCAGACCAGTCGAACTCATCGTTTATTGCGTCCCATACATCGGTAACACCTACGGGTGGATATAACTTATTGGTAAAAGCTCCGGCCTCGTCATTTGTTAAAGGTGTTGTTGCTCCGCCTGTGTGAGATATTGGCGTCGTGGCTGTTGCTAAATCATTGTAATCAAGTAGCCCTCCTGCAAAGTTATCTGTAGGAACTCCTCCTGTACCGGTTGCCGTTAATATAGCTTCAAGTAAATCATTACGTATACTCATACCATTTCTCCTGAGTAGTTAAGGCGCATTAAAGCGCAAGTAGCCAATCGGCTAAAAGTTGATTTCTGTTGTTTGGGTTGGTTACTGTGCCGCCGACAGCTAAAACTATATCGGCTAGTATTTCATTCATTGGGCGCATAGCTATCCCTCTAATATTTTGAGGGAGACTATAAAAACGAGGGAGTTTTCGAGGGAGGTAGTAGGTTGGCTAGCTAGCCTGTGAGTCCCTCAACTCACGAATTCATTATAACTTTATGTGAGGCATAAAAAAAGCCCTGCGTTAACAAGGCTTTTTATTTACTCTTCGACTTTCTTTTTTTTAGCCTTTGGTTTTGTAGCACCAAGACTAGACGCTTTGTCGATGTAATACTTATCACCACTGATAATTTTCGCATTGGTGAAAGAATAATGCTTGAAGGTCTGAGGGGTTATATCAGTAATAACACCCTCAATATTGACCTTTAAACAAAACATTACAGAGTAACTACTCGTACACCTGCGCCATCTTTCAAGCCGCCAACACGAACCCAGTTAGTAACAAGAGCTAAATCAGCGTCATCGGGCTGTACAATAGCAGCGTTAAAAGTATAACCTTTAATACCTAAGCCGAATGAGCCTGTAGCTGTTAATAACTCTTTAGGGTTGATTGGTGCGATATCAGTAACAGTGTAATTACGGTAATCACCTTGCTCTTGAACAGATACGCCACCAGAAACAATACCACATTGGTAATAGTTTTCAGTTCCACCATTGTCAAAATGTAACGCGTCAGAATCAGTCATAATTAAAGGGCGGCCATGACCATCTTCAACCACTCGAATTGTACCGAATGTAAATAACTGATTACTGTTAGCTAATGCTTGACCGTAAATATCGTTTACTGATTTAGAGTGCATTACCCATGCTGAGATATCAGCTTGACGATCTCCAAACTTGCCAGCACCTAAGTTAAGACTATCAAGTGATGCCACCGTTGCTGTACCGTCATAAGTAACGTCAGCAGAATCTACTGATGCAACATAAGAGGTTAATGCAGAGTTGAGCATGTAAGCCATTGCGCCTTTGGCAACTTCTTCACCAAACAATGTACCAGCTACAGAAGGGTCTCGTTGAGTCCAATCAAATGAAGCGTTGGTGTAGGAAATATTAGGTAAGCCCCAACCGACTTTAATGTCGATCTTTAATAGCTCAGCCAATGCGTGTTCTGTGTTAGCGCCAGTTGTTGACGGGTCACGGTTACCAACTAATGAAGCAATAGACTCAAACGCTGCTAACTCGTTCTTGTCGCCTTGAAACATTACTGATGTAAGCATGATTGCGTTACGTGTAGCAGCATTAAATAAATCTACTTCTTGCTGCAATGTGTTTTTAAATGCGTTATACGCGCTACCGTTGAATAATTGAAAATCGCCTAAAGCCATGATGTTAATTCCTATTGATTATTAAATTTTGCGCGTTCTTCTAATGAAAGATCGCTGTATTTTTGACCTGTAGTAGCACTACCACCACGGCTTTGTGTCGTATCAGCCCCGCTGCTATCAACACCTTTTAAAATCTTCTTGAACGAGTCTTGTTCTCCAGCCCAGCTTTTGAATTCGTCTACGTTGTTTGCTACAACTTCACCATTGTGTTTAAACTGTGTGGTTAGCTGTTGTTGGTCATTATAACCAATTTCTAGCATGTTTGACAACATAGCTTCAGAATTCCATCTATGATCGTCATGAACTAAGCCCATAACCTTACCCATAACGTCACCGCGATCACGAGATGTTAACGCGTCTTTAGCTGTTTTAGCTGTTGCGGTTAACTCTGCCGTGGTTGTTGCTAGCTGTTCTTCGTAAAACGCTTTAAGCTCGTCAGTCTTGCCAGATGCAATCAATGTTTCTTCATGCGCCTTTGCTGCTGCCTTGCGTGCATCTTCGATAATCTGATCTTTTTCGGTAGATGAGGCTTGAACATTTCGCTTTTCTCCAATAAGTTCATCGACCTTGTTTTTTAAACCTCCAATTTCAGTATCGAATAAAGCCTTTAGTTTAGCTGACTGTTCTTCGCTTAGTCCTTCAATGCCTGTTAAATCTACCATTTTGTAATCCCCCAAGGATCATAGTTTTGGTACTCAGTACCGTTTAGTTAATTCTTTTGTTGTGCTCTTAAAATTCTACCTAATTCATTATTCTTTTGTTTCATCTGCTTTATCGTTAACGGGTTGTTCATACTGTCGCCAGTTTGCTTTGCGAATTCTGCTGGACTCATTTGCCTTAGTGCTTTACCTAATGATGGTCCGATTGCTGCGTCTTGATCACGTGCTGATAGCTTTTTAAGATTCTCATAATAAATAGAATCGCTATCGACCGGCTTAGGGTCACGTTTACCATCTACATTAAATGATGACGCTTTGTTAGTATCTTTGCTATCTAACTTAAATCTATCATCTACTTCATACGTTAACGCGCTTCTACAATTAGGATGCAAGGGAGGCGTAACGCTACTTAACTTAGGAGAGTTAGCAGGGTAAACCGTTTGGTCTAATCTTGCACACGTTCTAGATGTTCGGGAATCATTAACCGCTAAGAACCGATAGCCTTTAAGTATATCATCATTTTGATCAACGAAAGCAATGCGTGCTGTATTCGCATAATGATTAGTGCCGGTTATAGCCAATTGTTTAGCTGACCGCCTAGCTCTATCAAGTACGCTTTTAGTTGTGCCTGATTTAGATAAATCCATTTGTGCTGTAATAGCATTTGTTATTTCTGGAATAGTTGAGCCTTCCAAAAAGCCAGCCTGTACAATACCGTTAATTTCATCAGTCCATTTACCCCAATAATTTTTCATCATGGTGGAGTAAGCAGTGAAGCTATTAGCGCCAAGTTTAACAGGAGTGATAGTGGCAACGCTATTAACAGCAGCCGCATTAGGAATTGTCGCATTAAAGTCTTTATTGTCTACTACTCCGTTTAATGTGGTTGCTGCAAACTCTGCCTCGAATGCACCTACAGCTCTATTTTCAACTTTAAGCTGTGCAGTGTAATCTTGTAAGTGTTTACGTGTAGCCTCGTTAATATGCTTCTGGATAAGCTCTTGTAGTGCTGGCGTTACTCTGCGTTTACGATACTTATTCAATATAGATACAACATCGTTTTCAATAGCAATCAAGAAAGGCGTTACTTTTAAACCTTCAGTAGCACCAATCCTTTGGAGATGAATTGTGTGTTGTGAGTATATAGTTGTAAGTATTTCAACTGGCATTATTCAGCGCTCTTTGATGCTTCAATTTGCTCTCTTAATGCGTCATTTTCTGCCTGCAAAGTTGCCATCTCTTCACTAGTTCCACCACCTAATAGGTTTTGATTAGCTAAAGCATCAGCTATTTCTTGATCGTCTAAATCGGTTAACTCAGCTTTGCGGGCCACTTCATTTAATGTTATAGCAGGCAAAATATTACCTTGAACTAATGCCATGTGAGCGTTAATCATTTCAGGCGTTAAATCATCAGTGATAAAATCAGAGTTTAATTTATACATTGATGTACTTTCTTCACCTAAGAATTGAGCGGTCCAGGTAAACAATTGCTTGAATCCATCAGTGATATTAAATGAGATGCGCTTTAATGCAGACATAGAAGCGTTTGCATCGATACGTTTAGCACCTAAAGTTTCATTGGCGTTATTGTCAGTAACTAATTGAGCGCCTGACATTACCATTCTGTCCTCATCACGAAGCATTTCAGAAGGTATTGCGCCGGTAGCTTCAATCTGAACTATTTCAACACGGTCATTAACGCCGAATTGGTTTTTGCCTTTTGCACCAACATCCAAGCCGTTCGGGTTAGCCTCTGCGAAATCTTCGCCATTCTCAACAAACACATTGGTCATACCTTGACCATGATAATGCAAGTTATCGCGGTTATCGCAATCTAAAACAAAGTGACCTAAGTTTTCATTAGCTAAATCATACAAAGGTAGTTTAGAGTATTCAGCGCTATTGTCATCAGCACCGAAGAATTGAAAAGGTATTTCTTTTAGTGTTGAGCCATTAGCAACCGGTACAACATCAGAAATTTTCTCGTCTTTATCGTTCCATAACTGATTGTGATAGACACCACCAATAAGAATTAATCGACGGATAAACTTTTTATCCTCCCATTCAAATTCGTTTTTCTGCTCGCTATGAATTTCGACTAAACGTATCTCATCGACTGAGCTAGATTTACCATTGGTTCTAGGTGTTAATATTTGCTCTGCTTTATACTTAATCCACTTAGGTAGAAACTCACTACTACCATTTTGAGCAGCAGTTAATTGAACCCTATCGCCATTGTCATTTATCGGTGACGCTGGCATATCAACTAGAATGCCGTAACGAGCAACAGCTATAACCTCATCAACTGTCTTTTGTGCAACTTCACGTAAGCCGCAACCTGTGCCGTCAGCATTATCAATTAAATACTCTAACTTAGGTTGTATTTCTGACTCAGGCTCTTTACTCCAAACCATACCACCAAGTGTTTCATAAGTTCGGCCAGTAGCAGGAAACCAACGACCACGCGACCAATAAGAGGTAACACGTAAAGCATTCTGTTGATTGCAGCGCTGACCTTGAGCTAAAGCAGCGTCACTCATTCCACTGTATGGAGTGAATTGTTTATATTGTGGCTCTGGTAAGCAACTGATTATTTTTAATACTTCATATTTACCAGCAATAGCCGCGCGTGTTTGTTGGCGCAACTCTTCTTGCTCTAAATAATTTGAATCTGTTTTGTGTAGTGACATTATCAAAGCCTTATGTGATTTTGTTTATTATATCACTATTCGATAAATAATTTAAACTTACCTTGTAATGATGCAAAAGATAATCTATATTAATGCAAATGAAGCAGATAACAGGGGTTTATATGGCAAGACTAACTAAAATAGAAACGGTTGATTTCTCAGGCACAAAAAGAATCAAGGCACCTTTACCTAGATTGCTTTGGTATTTCGTAACGCTTGGTAAGTGGGGTGAGCGATACCACTACAAGCACGTACCTATGAGGCGTTACTTTTCTGTTATGGATAAAAGGCTAACCATTAACATAAACGCTAACGCTAGGCCGTTTATGAGGGCAATGGATGAAATACGAACATTCAACTGTAGGTGCTCTACCATCAAGGTAAAATTAAAATGAACAAGCTAACAAGAAAGATTAGAAACAAAGGATATACGCTTTTAGAGTTCTGCGAGGTTATCGGTTATTCGTTGCGCTGGTATAGAGAGCATGCGGTAAAGGATAATAAGCAGAATAAATTAATAGTTGATGAGATTAATGAATTGGAGAATAAATAATATGAAAACAGTTACATGTAAGATTATGGATGCGGTTAATGAATTTAAGGGTGAGTGGAATAATGACGCAGGTAATTATCTGCACCTTAATTCAATTGAAGGGCGTTATATTTTTAGCTTCAAGGAATACCTTAGGGCGTTTAAGAGCCCGTTCACTCTTGTTTGCTCGCGTGAAGAATTCAACTCACGATTGTTTGGCATGTCGGCTAACTTCGGCGAATCATCATTAAAGCATTTACGTATATGGCAAGAAGGAATTAAACGCCAGCCTGAAACAGATGGGCAACACACAGATAAACTAAACGAAATGGATAAGGAGTTAGATGTAATGGATATTGATTGGAGTAAAGCGCCAGAGGGTACGACTCATTACGGAGCCGAAACAGGCGCTTTTCATGGTGGATTCTATAAAATTATTAGTAGCGACGAAGGGTTTTTCTATGACAATAATCAATGGCTGACATGTGTATCACGACAGGAGCGGCTTACAGAAAGGCCACAACCAGTATTCACACAAGCTATGGCTGATAATAGAGAGTTGCCGCAAGTTGGTATGGATTGTTTATTTAAAAAGCGTGGCGCATTAGAGGCAGGAACCGTTACAGCAATAACCAAAAGGTTTATTATTTTTACTGATTCATTTGGTGATGAGCACGTTAGAAAGTTAGACGAATTAACCATTGAACCTATCGACACAAGAACCAATAAAGAAAAAGCTATTGATGATATGGTCGAGCACCTCACTAATGAAGGTGTTGTTACGTATTCCAATATCATGCTTGAAATATTAGTTGAGAAATTCATAGGTAGTAAAATTCACTGCGTTAAATGGGTAGGTGAGTAATGGATATTACACACGATCAACTACAAAACTTATTCGTACTATTCATGGGTTGCCTATTCGTATTCGTGCTTATACGTGAGGTGATATGCTGGTACTGGAAGATTAACAAGGGTATTTTGTTGCAGGAGAAGATATTAAACGAATTGATTAAGATTAATGTTAAGGCCGATAAAGGTGGCGTTAATTTCTTTATTGATAAGAATGGTGATGAGCTATGAAGCTATCTAAATTTATATCTAAGGTTGAATCGGCAGGATGGGAGGCGACAGGCGATGCGCAACATAAAGGCATCGAACTGTTGTGGGCTGAGTTATACCCCCACTCTGCTGAGTTAGAGGCTGAAATTGACGACATACTATTATTACAATTCGGAAAAGGCCACGGTTAACCATCAATATTTAACCTTCCACCTCTTGCGCGTATTGGGAATTGATTATGTATGTAATATCCTAATGCGTCGTTCGGGTGGTCATTATCATGTGACTTATCCGGCTCACCTTGTTTATTATAAATCTGCTGCTCTAATGACTCAGCTGTCTCAGGGCATAACACCTCATTTACAAAGTACCTTCTTTCCTCATTAGCGTTACACAACATACCTTGAACGCTTGCAATTCTATCCTTAACGAATGGGTTTTTAGTGCGAGCATTAACTTTAAAAGCTTTCTTTAGTTGGCTAATGTCAGTCTCAGAAGCATTGGAACTCTTTCTATTCTGCCCGCTAGCATCAGGGTATATTGTTATTCTGTGATTAGGGTATTTAGTTTCAATAGCCTTTATCATTGCTGGCGTATCAAGTAGGCCCATAAACTCATCAACGGCAGACGTTATCTTTACGTTATCTTTGTTGTCCTCAACATGGACGATAGCTGACATCTTGCCAACGTTGAAATCCATACCGATATGAAGGTGGTCGCTATCTTTTATGCTTCTGTCAGTGTTATTTAATGACCTGTCATAACAAGTATAAACAGCTCCCGATGTAAGGTTAACAAACTCACCGTTTAGATAAGCCTCTATCAATTGTGGTGGGTATGAGTCCCTTAACGCTTGAACATAATCAGTAGGCAAGAATGGATTACTCATAGTTGCCGCTTGAATCATCTCATAACCTGGAGCGCGATTCTTTGACCACTTATTGTAAACAAACTTAAATCCCTCAGGAGTTGTAAAGACGCTAACAGTATTCAATGGCTTATCTGATTGCCTTTGATATGTATCAGGCACTTGACGGTTACGAGCTATTATCTTATTGAATGCCTCTTGTGCATGCTCTTGCTTTAAAGTATCAAGCTCATCAATCTTGGCCCTGAATGATTCGTAACCAACTATTCGAGCAGGGTTGTCTAATGTCCTTAATACGAAGTCACCAACCTGACCAGATGATGTATAAATAATGTTTTCAGACTTGTTGTACTTGTAGCGTATACCCCAGTCTATTAGCTTTTCTTCCATTCTAGGTGCGAGGATCAATCTAACTAAATCATATGTAGGTTCATACATTGCAACTAATGAGTTGGCGCCACCCTCTAGGCTATCAAGCAATGCGCTTGTACACATAACCTCTGACTTGCCCGTACCGAATCCAGCAACGAACGCAGGAAATTTACAATCCAGTGCTAAAAACTCTGCTTGTGGCTCTGTTACTTTTAAATTAACTTGCACTAATTACTTCTATTTGTACTTTTTGAATAGGTGAGTTATCTGTTGTTTGCTCTCCGTCCCATGCTTTAACGTCAACATGCTTACCGAGTAACTCAAGATTACGAAGCTTATCAGGCCATTTGATTTTTTTAAGTATGGAGTCAGTATCACCACTCATCATATCTTGAACATCTATTCCGCTTATTGATGTTCTCCATGCTTTAGGCCATTCACGTATAGCCTTCACATTGCCTGTATTATCGAGTATATCTAAAACATCTAACGAGTCTATCTCCACAAGTCGATTAAGTACGTATTTAGCGTCTATGGCTACAGAATCAACACGAATAGCCTTTAATTCGGCAATTCTTTCTTGTATGTTAGGTTTAGTTAAGTTTTCGCATGATATTTCTTTTGCGGTTTTATTTGAATAGCCTGCACGAATAGCGGCTTGAGTTGCGTTTAAGTCTATTAGGTACTCTTGGCAAAACATCTCCTGTTTAGGAGTTAATTTCTTACTCATCTCAACCCCCAAGGTTTTAATGTTATCTCTCAGAGATAGTGCGGCTTTTACACCGCGATTATATTAACTAGTTGTAATAGTACCTGAACCCGAAGCGTTAACAGTAAAGTTTAAACCTAAGGTTGTATCTGCTGGTGTCGTTCCGCCATCAGTCGTTAAGTCGATAAACTTAAATACATGCTTGCTCGCGTGAGTATCATTATATACTGCAATTGTTTTACCTGTTGTTGGATTTGAGCCATCAGCAGCAAAACTAAAGTCTGCATAATCTAATGTACTTACCGCGCCAGATTTAGTCCAAGTCTTTGAAGTTAGTGTTGTGTCTTGTACGTATAGTCCTGCACTTGCTACTTTAGTGTAATTAGCAATACCTACCGCCGTAGCTGTTGCGTCAATTACTGAGTAGCTATCAGTTAGTATTACCCACTTAAACACATCTGTTGAGTTATTGTAAGCTCCTAGACCTGCTTGGAAATCGTATTCGCTTGTTTTCTTTGAATCTGACAAAGCCATTGTAAGCCCCTATTTAAAATTAACTGTTATTTGATCTTCTTCGTATTTTACACTAATACCGCTATCTTTAAAACTAGCTGTTACATTACCTATAGTTTGCACCACTCCGAATGATATAAACGGATTTATTGACACCGATAAACTACCCACAACCTGAGGCAAAACATTTATTACTGACTTGAACTCAATCACCGGATTATTACTAACAGACAGACTATCAATAGTTGCTGGTGATATATTCAATGGATTGTTAAAAACAATAACAGGGTTATTTGCTGAAGATGACGAATCAATAGCCTGTGGTGTTATATTTAATACTGCACTAAACGATACTATAGGGTTATTCGATACAGACGAGCTATTTATTGCTGTAGGAGATATATTTACAACACTATTAAATTGCACTGTTGGATTGTTAGCAGTAGATAAAGAATCAATAGCGTTAGGCGTTATACTTAACACTGAATTAAATGTTATTGCTGGGTTGTTCGATACACTTAGGCTATCTATCGTGCTTGGCGTTACAGTTACCCCGCCACTAACCTCAAGAAATGCCCCGATTAATCCGCCTGAACCATTGCCGGTTGCTTGTGGTGATGTTGAACCTGTTCTGTAATCCTTTAGCGCAACATTTACTAAGTCGCTAGTAGAGTCTGTGTTTAGGGTGTTGTTTGAACTACCAGTCCCGAATTCGTTAGCGTTGGCGTTTTCTTTTATGTAACAGTAGTTAACTAGTGACTCTGCGCCAGAATCTGTCGGTCTACCTAAATACCAATCTGTTGCTAATGAGATGCTATTAAGAAATGTTAGTAGGTTATTAACCCTTACAACCATTCTTTCAATAATGACTGAGTTATTCACCGTGACAGAGCCAGCGACAGACGAGTTACCCTGTACTATACTGTAAAATACGCAATTATCTAGTGTGGTTGATGTTGTGTCAGCTATAACGGATATCGTACCCCCGGTTACTGCATCATAAGATATTACCCGGGTAAAGTCGTTGCCTGACATGTTTTGAAATGTGCTTGATTTAGCGACCCCACCGTCTGAGATCCATAAATCTTGAAATTCTAGAATAGGGTTTGGTGATAAACAAACACGCGAACCAGCCGTATTCGTCAACGTTCTACCGATACCAACTTCACCAGTTAATGCCGTGTCACCTCTTAATAACCCGCCGTTAGGGAATGTTTGATTAGGTCTAAATAGCGCATTAATTGCAACATCACTAATCAATTCACCGACCGCACGATTACCGTCGTTTACATTACCCTCGGCAGCAGACCATAATATAGGGTCTGCGTAGTCACCGCCTGAGCCAATCGTTTTTACTGTATCGGCCATTAGTGCGTCACCTTATGCTCTAACAGCTTTGAAATCGTTATATTTATTCTTCCTGTAGATAGCAATTCATCGAAACACTCAGTACCTTCAAGAACTGGCTCAAGTCCGTAAATATTATTATGCGTGGTAGGGTTCATATTTGGCTCTAATAGCGTTTGTATTTCGACGTTATCAAAGTCTGCATCACTAACCTCTATGATTACAAAAGCACCACCTTGTGGCTCAACACTATCACCCAGGTATTGTTCACCTGGGTAAGCGCCGACACAATCACCTATGTAATCAAGTCCCGCTGTAAATCTTCTAACAACTATTTTACAGGCCATTACTTACCCTTGTTTTTTGATTTGTGTTCTTTATGTAACCTTAACATAGAACCCAAAGGTTTAAGTATTTCTACCCATAGCTTTTTAAGATTTAATAGAATAATGATTAGCAGAGATGCAAATAAGAAGATTTTAACCCATGCGCCATACGTCACACCCATTAGCACTAGATCTTCCAAACCCATTGCCGTGAGCGCTTCATTACCACTAAGAGCTACGCCCCCATTAGCGCCTATTACGCTTATTGTCGCTATTTTCTGTGCCACTGTCGTCGTTGCTTCGTTCATCTTCTGACCCTCTTAAAGCCCATACGATCAATTTGCCCATGATCCATATTGTATTTATGCCGATTAAAATAACTACCATCGCGTTTATGTAGTCGTCCATTAGACCCCCTAAAGCATGCAATGGCTAAAAATATATATAAAGCTATTGCGGTTGGTCTATAAAACAAACCTACACTAGCATAAGAATCTATTAACCATAAGTAAGCCGCCAAGAGTTCTAACAACATTAATAGGCATGAAAAAAGAGCTATGAAAGCTATTTTCTTTGTAAATTTGGAGCTGAAGGCGGCTATACAAGGCAACGCATAAAGCATCGAGCCTAGAGCAAACGACCATAAGCCGCTTAACTCAACCTTTAAAGCTACACAAAGGGCTATTACTAATAAACCAAAGACGACACAAGCCGACACAAGGCAACGCTTAAGTGCGGCCTTAAGAGCTATTGCAGCCACTAGTAAATTAATAAAAGTCCACATAGTTTAGGTATCCTCTTCTGGTTCTGGGTTTGGCTCTGGTGGGGGAGTTGGTTCTGGCTCTGGCTTTGGTTCTAATCCTGCTGGCATAATTTTACTTCCTT
This sequence comes from Colwellia sp., assembly GCA_022969215.1. Lineage (GTDB taxonomy): Bacteria > Pseudomonadota > Gammaproteobacteria > Enterobacterales > Alteromonadaceae > Colwellia. The sequence goes on from JALJPA010000026.1 coordinate 30,664, forward strand.
ACTTTGTGAATAATTCATAATTATAGCAAATCCTTTAGCTTTTGTTTATACCGCAGCTCAATTTCTTTTAACTCTGCGCAAGTATATTTTTTAGGTTCGTGTGGACCTTCTATCCAGTCAACCTTTTCTGTGCCTATTTTCTTTATCAGATTGATACGGTAATCAGCGATATTACCAGAAAGATGGTTATTGCAAGGAGCGCATTGTTTGTTGTTGTTGAGTTCTTCAAACCTAAGTTCAGGGTGCGCCCCAACGCTTCGATAATGCCCAGCATGGTATTGCCCAGTATGATGGCGCTGACAACTAATACAGGGATCGTTACTATCACGAAACCTAATATAAGCATTAAAAGCTTGTTGGGCAACTTTAGCGCGGTATGATTTATCATTGTCCTTTAACTCCTTCTTCTTTTGTTTGTGTGTCTTATCGGCCTTAGATTCTCGCTCAGTCTTTTGCCATTCAGCCAAGCAGGCAGGATTAAAACAGGTTTTTTGCAGAAAGAATCTAGGCTCAAACTTGTCTTTGCATACTTTGCATTTAGCCATTACTTATCCTTACTTGATTAAATGCCCATCTCAATAATAAATTAACAGGCTGACCACAATTCCAACATAAACTTTTATTGCGGCGCTGTGGGTAGTATTGATCACCTTTGTTGATAGTGTGACCTCGTTTACATTTATGACTCTTGCTTGCTTTAGTTAGTGCCATGTTTATTCCTTTCACTAATAAAGTAATTTTTCATTTGTACTAATTCATTTATATCTGATTGATCATCAGCTCCATCACTAAATTTTAATGCGTAGTTACAGAGGTGTATCATTTTATTAAGAAACCATATCTTCATGGTGTTACTCCTTTGGTGGTTCGTATTCATCGGCAATATCGTTATTCATATCCCAGTAGAAAATCTCCCAGTACCCACTAAGCGAATAACCCATTTTACGATAAAGCTCTCGGTAGCTTTCTGTATTCTTATTATTGCCTTTGGCATGAAAGCCTATACATATTTCATTTAGTGAGCAATCATCAATAAACTGGCGAATAAAAGGATCTTCTTTCCATCGAATGGTTCCTTGTTCATCCATTGTAATTTCATGCTTATGATGTTGCTCTGTTTTCATCATTTCATCATAATCACTTGGTAACTCTTTTCTTGTTATCGTCTTCATAATCTATTTATCCTTATTCTTTATATCGGTCAACAATTCACATATCCACGATAGGTAGAAAAACATAATAAATGCACATCCCGCTATGAAACCCGTAACAGGTCTATCAAATATAGTTGTCGCAATTAAGTTTGTAACAGCAGCCGCTAACCAAACCGTTTTAATCCTCATAATCATTCCTCTTGTCTATTTAGTAGTTAAAGCTTATTAAAAGCCGTAAAGTTAATATCGTCCGCGTCTGGGTAGTTAGTTCTTGCTATCTTTTGTAGCTCTTCCCAAGCCTCATCAACCAAATCTTTCTTAGCATCACATTTAATCGTAAAGACACCGCAACAAAATTTACTGTAATACGCTGCTTTGCTTGCAGTGTAATTGTAGAAAAATTTACCTTCTTTCATAATCTATTTACCCTTTGTAGTCTAAATTTAAACCCATAGCTCCGAAATGGTTCTGCAAATCATCTCTAAGCCTTTTGTGCATCTTAGTATTAAACAGTCGTGTTACTGGTAGGCTTTCCATCTCAATCATTTGTTGCTCATAACTCAATTGAAAATAACCCTTGGCATTTAACCCTTCACCAATTAACGGCCCCATATATTCATCAGCTAAAAGTATAGGCATTCCAAACGTAAGCTTTATATACCTTGTTGCTTCTGGAATAGTTAACGCCAGTATGTCAGATATTTCAGGTATCCAAGACTGATAAGCTCTATTAGCTGATAAACTTCTACCTGTCTTTACCTCGACTATATTTAGTCTAAATTTCTTTTGTAGGTTCTCACCTAAGAACTTATCTACTCTTCTGTAAACGTCTTGCCTATTAGTTAATGTTATTGACTGGTCTTTCATTGTTTACCTCAATGCTTATTCGCCTAACAGTAGCTAATGTTGAAAGGTATTTGTTAGCTATTTCAATGTTAGTAAGTTTAGATACTCCGAAGGCTCTACTCCATAGCGTAGCCTTTATCTGTGCAAAGTTACTGGGCTTTCCTTTTCTTTTTGCAGCCTTTAGCTTGGTGTGCTTGTTTTTTATGTCATTCCTTTCTTTCGTTAATGTCTTTATTTTATTCTTGTAAAAGTTATCGTAAAACTCAGCGACCATTGATAACTGCTTATTTAGCCTTGCTATCTCGTCCCATTGACTTACAAAGCCAGATATATTGTCCATTGCTGCTATGTTCATGTTATCGCCTTAACTAATAATTCTGTAAATTGTGGGTAAGTGGTTAAGCATGCTAGTGACCATGCAGCGATAGTTAAATAAATATATGTTTTGGTTCTTGCTGTCATGGTCTTAGCCTTGTTAGATGCCTTTATTGGCGTGATTGTTAATCAGTGCATTGAAATTCTTTAGTTACCATCCATGCTGAACACCCGTACTCACTTCTAGCCTGACAAAGCTTGCTTTCATACTCAAACGCTTCAGCGCTGGCATACCCCCAAACTTTACACCGCGCAATAGCTTTATTCAGTGCTTCTAAAGGATCTGCGTTCGGCATGTCCATACCTCCGTAGCTATAAGACATTTTAACTATACCGTCAGCTTTAGAACCGCCGCTTGCTCCGTAACTTTTTTGAACTGCGCACCCTGAAGATAGTGCGAATGATAAAATACATAATATAAGTAATTTCATAATATTTCCTTTTGCTTTAGTTATGGCGGCTATTAACCGCCTGTTAGGTTGTTAGTTAAAATGGAA
>JALJPA010000260.1 GCA_022969215.1 Colwellia sp.
CTATTTCGCCGAAATTCTATGAAAATAAGACTCACATCCTAGTATAAGACCACCCCTTACTTTGGTAAAATAATTGACATATTAAGACCCGGGTCTTATACTAAGCAGTTTACGGTAAACAGTAAACTTCAGACTGTGATTGAGTTGTGTCGCATGAGATTGACATTTTACGAACTCACCTACACTGCTTCATAGAGTACCGTAATATCTTGACTATAAGAACACTGACTTATGGCAGGTTGGGGTCGGTGCGGTTTGAATATCAGATAACCTCATCATCAGATGATCTTTATCGAAGGATACATGAAATATAAAGTCTTAAAAATGACGAAATATTAAAATTTAGACAAAGACAATATATAAACGATTTAGATGATGCAAGAGATCTTAGCAATATAGTAAAAACTAAAATAGAAGCAATGGCTGGTGGTAATAAAGTATTACAAGAAAAATATAAATTTCACGAATTGGGAAGTTAATGACAAACTAATGAAAATTTAAAATGATATTTAGCTTCTCCATTAAGTTTAACAGTATTAGCTAGTGTAGATATTATTGAGGCTTGACTCAAAATCTTCACTATTTTCACCAAAACCTAGTATTTTATTTCCTTTAATATATAGTCCAATCTCAGCCACGGCAGCATTCCGAGCTTGTGTTATTACGCCTTGCCCTCTGCCATAAGCACAAGCTGCAGTCTTAATATCACCGTTATCTAAAACCTTAATTTCGCCATAACTGGCAAAGCTAAGTAATAAGCATGAAAAGATTAATTTCCTTATCATGTCCTAGTCTCAAGAAAACTTGCTGGTGTGCCAACAGATACAGCAAAAATCTTTATACCATTACCCGGTCGGAATATCCCATTTTCAGCTTGTTTTTTAATTGAATTTGCTAGTTTGCTCTTTTTCCATTTAACAATTTTACCACTAGCACTTTGCTTTGATGGCATTACAGTTGCTACACCAATTGGTTCAACAAAACCTGCTTCATATTGAAATATAACCATAGTTTCACCAACTAGTACGCCTGCATTTTGACCACGGTCTAAGCTAAGTTGATCACCTTTAATTCCTAATACTTGAGCTGTTGCGGGCATCTCACTTAACATACGGGTTAAGAATATGTCAAAACCACGGCTTGCCATATCAGACATCATTGCTTGCACTACTTGAGGATCAGAAAAATTAAAACCGCTATAATAACGACCATTAACGATAACTACATTTAACTCATCTTTATTTTTAACAACATCAGAGGATTTAACTCTAATTTTGCCAATGTTTGGATGAGACATTTTCTCTTTTGTAAATGGATTAATTACCGCTGCAGTCATTTCAAGGGTATAGTCCATAACACCTGAAGATTGAGCATAGAATGTATCAACTGTTTTAGTTGTATCTATTTTCACAATAAAATCAGGTGTTAAAATTCTTTGATTGCTTGCTCGATTAGCATAAGCCGACGCACCTTGTTCAGCTAGGTATGTTGCTTGCTCTTGCCCCACGACCTGGTCGTCACGGGTAATGATTCTAAAACGACTTAAGCCTGCTAATTGATTTTCAAGCATTTGGACAAGCTTTAAATTACTTACCTGCTTTAAATGCTCTAATCCTTTACCTTTGCCACTAACATCATTGTTATCAAAGTAAATTCTTACAATTGGTTTCTTCAGTGGGCAACTATCACTTTCTTTTTGACGGTCAAAAGTACACTGATCCAAACTTTGAGTATCAAAATATGCAGGAACAGTAATATCATCATCAGAAAAATCATAAGCATTTTTTGCAACAGCGGCACTAGATGCATAATTTTTTACTGTTACTTTATTTGTTTGGCTGCTAGGCCCTGGGGTTTGACAACCAGCAAGTAAAGTTGTGATTACTGCACTCATTAATATTTTTTTTAACACTTTATGGGTATTCCTTTAAATTTTTTAGCCACTTTTGTTAAACAAAACATGACATTTTGATACTTCAATTAAATTCGTAATTTCTTCACTCGCTCGTTTTTCTAGATAATATACAGATGAACTATCTAGCGATTTAGTGCGTTGATAAGTAGAACTCGCTATATCTGTAAAATTTCAAAAAGATTAGCCAAAAGCAAAACACCTTTTTGAGGACACGGGTAAAAGAGTAAAATAATTAGTCAATTTGATTTTATGCGACAATACAGATCCATTTACATTACTTTTATTTGTAATATAAATAATGTACGGAGTAGGAAGAGGCTTTCATGATGCACCAAATTCGGCCAGACAGATGACTTGGCCGAAATTCAGCATGATACCTAAAGCAGTAATGAATTAACCGCGTGTATCCAACTGTTCTTGTAATTTAGTTAAGTTATCGGCTACTTCTTGATCTGCTTCAATCAATCCATTAATTTCACTAAGCAAAGTAACTTGTTCTTGAGCACGCATAACTGCAGTGACCACAGTCATCTTTTCATCAGCATCATCTTTCTTTAAAAATCCCATTACGCTGTTAGCCGCAGTAATTTTTGCTATTTCAGGACCATATTGAGTAACTAAAATGGTCAATTGAATAGTTTGTTCAACTAATACAACAGACAACTTTGAGTTTTCTTCTGAGATGCTTTGAGTAGCTTCGCGATAAGCAGCTAATTTATTGCCAATCTTATCTTCTTCAGTTTTAGCGCCAACATCAAATGCTTCTGCTTCAGCCAATAACTCTTGATCTGTTTTACCTGCATTAGCAGCTAGAAAACTAGTAACATCACGATGTTGTTTAACAACTTCACGGTAATGGACAGAAACATTTCTTTGATTTTCTACATAAGCAGATAAGCCATTTAGGAACTGGTCAACACCCGGAGACACTTTAACAACTTCATAACCTACATTATCAATTTCAGTAATAATACGTTCAACTTCTACATCACGATCAACATTGGCTTTTTCTTCATTAGATAAGCTGCTACAACCAGTAATAAAAGATAGTGCGATTAGAGCTACAGTGAGATTTTTCTTTAACATTTGAACACCTATTGAGATAGTTTATTTAACACCTCTACGTATCAACTACGTATTAGCTTTGTTTGAATAAACCTATTTTAATTGTTATTGATTTTAACTACTGTGCAAACCACGCCAAAAAATGTGCAATAATGGACAATCTACTTAATATCTAAGTATTTAGGGGAATTATTTACATAATGTAGAAAATATATACTGATAAAGTTCAGCGCTGTTAGATTAACTAAACGGCATATCGCTAGACACGCATCTATATATAATTGCCCCGCCCTTTCCTGACCGTAAGGTCTTTTTTTGGGGGCTAATAACCGCTTTTTTATTAGCTAGTTAATAAGTAATTAGCAACACTGCACTTTGACAAGCATCCATCTTAAATTAACACCGTAATTATGAACGTGTTACCTGTGACAAATATTATCACTTATAGTGATATACCATTGGTGCAAGCCTAGCCAGGTTGAAGCAATTGAGTGCAAATTAAACTACGCTAATCAGATAGTAACTAAACAAGCAATATAGGTCATGTCATTGAAGTTAAAAACAAAAGCCAACACAATCCTCTTATTACGCCACTACAGCATTAATAATGCCGGTATTACTAGTTCAAGCTTTATGGGTGCAACTAACGGTATTACGACTACCAGAGGCGAATGGTGAGAGATCTGGTCGTTGTGGTGACGGCAATAAACTAAATCTATTAATCATTGGCGACTCTGATGCCGCTGGTGTTGGTGTAGATAGCCAAAATGATGGTTTAGCCTGTCAGTTAGCTGCAAGACTTGACATACAGCATCATGTTAATTGGAACTTGATTGCTAACACTGGCGACACTTCGGTAGATATTATAAACGAGCTAACAGCGTTACCAGCACAACCCTTTGACTATGTTTTAGTTTCTGTTGGCGTTAATGACGTTACTCACTTAACACGATCAAATCATTGGGTGACTAATTTAAGCACCATAGTCGAACTATTAAACGCTAAGTTTAGTGCACCAAAAGTATTATTGGCTAGTGTGCCGCCAATGCATCTATTCACTGCAATACCTAACCCTCTTAGGTGGTGGCTAGGTTTACGTGCTAAGAGACTAAATGAGTTAATGGCAAGTGTGGTAAAGGGTAACAGTCATTGTTCGGTACTATCATTTGACTTACCTTTTAAACCCGAGTTTCTAGCGAAAGATGGTATTCACCCATCGAAGCTTGCTTATCAAGCTTGGGCAAATAAAGCGGCTAATGCTATTGGTTAACAACAGTAAACACTAATAATCAAGGGTGATGATATGACTACGAATGATTTAGATCTTTTAAACGCACTAGCTGACAAGGCGCTTAACGACAACGTTACTGTTAATGAACTAAAAGAGTTTAATCAATTACTGACTCAGAGGAATGAGTCAACTGAGCATAACTTGTTGAGCTATCATCATTTGCAATAAGCATTATCTAAACAGCGCCAACAAAAAAGCACCAGTACTAGTGGTGCTTTATGGTAATCAAAACGGTTTGGTTATGACTTTTTAAACCTGCGAGAAGCTAAACCCATTAAAGCTAGGCTGAAGATGGCAAGTGTTGATGGTTCTGGGACATCAACGACACCAAGCCAAGCAAGACCATCTATAGAGCCTACACCGTTACTGCCCACTAGTGTCGAAGCGCCAGAAGTTACATCCAGTATATAAAGAGATGAAGCTGCATTAGCGTATAAGGTCCCTGTATTTTCATCAAAAGCTAAACCAATGTTGTTCGCAACCCCCGTCGTACCGATTAAAGTCGAAGTACCGAGCAATACATCAACTGAATACAAAGCACCACCATCGGTTGCGTACAAAATATCATTTCCGTCGTCATATGCCATACCGCGTCCATTAATACCCGTACCAGAACCGATAGTTGTTACAACTCCTGAGCTAGTTATAGATTTTAATTTATTACTATCGTTTAGATCAATGGTATACAAAAGACCTAAAAATTCATCTGAAGCTAAACCATGCCAATTGGAAGAGCCGTCTTGATTATTTACAAGAGTATATAGCCCCGTATCTAAATCAAAAGTCCCCATTGAAAAACAAGAACTATCACATACATCTGTCCCATAAAGGTTACCATCAAGAAATGAAGCACCAACAATGCTTGTGAATTCCGTTGAAACTAGTTCTGTAGCAAAGCCTGTCATTGAATCTATTGAGTATATTTTCCCAGGAAATCCTGATGAAAGCCCTATTAAACCTGCATTTACAAAACTACAAAAAAATAAAAGAAAAGTAATTAAAACAATGTCTAAAAGTTTAAATTTCATTTGATTTTCCTTATTAACCATTTCAGTAAAAATTGAAGTTTATTTTAAGAATAATGATAATTTAGATCTAATATACTTTAAGCATATGGCATACCAGTTAAGCAATAACTAACCTTTTCAATGTAATGTAAATTTGCACAAATCACGATTGGGTAAATCTGTAAAATAACCTGACACTAAAAAAAGTAAGTCGGTTTAACAAATCAACGTAAACACCCAACCAAACATGTATGTATATAAATGCCCCCCCTTTTCTGTCATGTATGGGATTGGGGGGGGCTGATAACCACTTTTTTTTATGGTTGTTAATGATTACCGGATGACATTACCATCGTCATCATAATAAACGCGATCTTCTAACCTGATGTTGTTCTTCGGCAACAAACCATTCCTATTGGCCGCATTGTTAGCCGTGATATCACGTAAAAGGTCGTCAATGCTTGTCTGTGGGGTCGTATCGGTATAAAGGCCTGATAGTTTACCCAATTGCGACCAAGCATTAACACGTGATGCTGGTGTACTATTTTCGCCTGTTCCCATCGCCTCTTTAAGTAAACCCGTTAGTATTACTTCCCTACTAAC
>JALJPA010000261.1 GCA_022969215.1 Colwellia sp.
TGCATTTGTGTTATCGGATGGCGAATTTGAAATACCGATACTTGCACCCGATTGAATCGAGTGCTGTTCAATTTCAAAGGGGGCACTCAATGCTTTAATAATTCGCTGTGCAACAATACTAGCAGCATTTGTTGAGACTAAGCGTGTAAGGGTAATTGCAAATTCATCACCGCCTAAGCGGGCAAATAGTTCGTTGCCACGTAAACATGTACTTATGCGTTTAGCCACTTCGACTAAAAGTTGATCGCCAACGTCATGCCCATAGTTATCATTGACGAACTTAAAATGGTCTAAATCTATTAGCAGTAAGGCAAGTGTTGTTTTATCTCTTTGATTACTTTTGATATCTTTAATTAATGATTCGTCGAAATAATAACGATTAGCAAGCCCAGTTAAACTATCATGTTCAGCTAATTCTTTAGTCTGTTGATAGCTTTTAAATAGGCGTTTTTCTAGATCTGAACGTGCTTTAGCACTCACAATGGCTCTTTTTAATCGAAATGCGTTTATCTCTGTTTTAACAAGAAAATCCTGTGCTCCTGCATTGATACAGTTAAGTGCTAATTCATCATCTTCAGATGTACTTATCATGATTACAGCGACACTTCGCGTGTTCATATCATTCTTAAGTTCCAATAGCAGCTCAATACCATTACGCTGTGGTAGATTATAATCGAGTAATATGGCATCAAAATCAGTCTTTCTTAGCTGTTCAATAGCTTCGTCAACTGATTCAACTTCAGTCAAATCACCAGCAATATTACTTCGCTTTAAGGTTCTTCTCACCAATTCCCTATCAACAATATCATCATCAACAATAAGTAATTTCATTAGTAGTCACTGTATTCCTTTTCAGCATAGCTAACCTTTAGCCTATTAATAATCAGGGAGAGCTATAGTGTTATCCGGGTAAGTGGACTACTTTCCAATAGCTGTCTAGCACATTAACAATATCTAAGAAATTCTCACCTGCTTCCCCTTTTACGAAATAGCCTGCTATATGCTGACGGTAGCTCGATAGCATATCTTCATCTGACTTAGAGGTTGTTAACACAAAAACCACCAAATCTAATAAATTTTCATCCGCTCTTAACTCTTTGAGAAATTCTAATCCCCCCATACGAGGCATTTGTAAATCAAGCAAGATAACAAGTGGCCTGGTTATATCCCTACTTCGCAATAACTCAAGCGCTTCGATACCATCATAAGCTCTAATAATAGGGTTAGCGATACGTTGTTTGAGAAAGCTACGTTCGATAGTCATTGCATCAACATCATCATCTTCTATCAATAATAATGTTACATCTTTTGATTTTTCTAGCATTATTCATCCTTTAGTTTTTTCAATATTATTTTTATCGATAGACTTATCATTGAGTGTTTAATCGCCATTTAATGGTTACCCTAGTTCCACGCTCACCATCAGAGTCAATAGCTATACTTCCTTGATAATGTTCTACAATTCTTTTAATCATCGCTAGCCCCATACCACTACCTTCGACTTTATCCCTCGATTGTAGCGTTTGAAACATTTCCATTGCCTTATCATGAAACTCTTCTGGGATGCCTGGACCATCATCTTCGATAACAAAAGTATGAAATTCAATATTACTATCATAAGATAGTACGATATGGCCGGACTTCTTGTCGTGGTGCTTAGTGGCGTTAGAAATCAGGTTTCTAAGCACTATCTCTAATGGGGCTTGCGGGATGTTTATGTCAATGTCTGGCGCTGAAAAAGTAAAAGATTGAGGGATATCTAGCAATTGCAAAATATCTTGACTCAAATCGTTTAAATTTACTCGTTCATTTTTAAATTCATCACGATTAATGCGGGAATAATCAAGTAAATCATTAAGCAACTTCATCATACGTTGGCTTCGCTGAGACAGTAAATTCAAATGTTTTTTCGAGTCCTCAGGCAATATGTCTTGGCAATCTTCTTTTATCCAACCAACAAGTTGCTTAATGGCGTTTAGTGGTGACTTTAAATCATGTGACGCGATATATGAAAATTGCTCTAAATCACTATTCGACTTTTCTAAATGTTTAGTTTTACTTTTCAGAGCGACCGTCATTTCATCGGCATAAAGTAAAGCTTGTCTATTAGCTCTTGATAAAAAAAGAAAAAGACCTAGTAATAAACCATCGATGGTCAAACCACCAATCAATATAAAAGATGATTGATTTGAGGTAGATTCCTCCCTAAAGCTCAAATTAGATTGAATTAAAAACTTCCAAACGCGACCGTATAATTCAGCATCTACTTCTTTCGAAAATAATGGATTAGTATCTATATCTTGAGTGCCTTCATCGGAATTATCATCAAATAGCAACTCACCAGCATCACTTATTTGGATACTTACATGTCTATTCTGCTCCGCTAACGTGCCTTGCATTAGATTCTTCATGATAAAAGGTGCGTAAGTCACACCTACAATCGATTTTCTTCTTTCTTCGATATTTTCAGGTTTACGGCCGCCTTGATAAAATGGTGTATAAAAAAGAAAACCAGGAGTCTTTTTAGCGTCTTGTACTAAGGTTATTGGCGCGGTTAATTGCGCTTGACCAGTGTCGCGTGCTTTTTTTATTGATGAGTAGCGGTTAGCTTCAAATGCCATATCAAGACCAATCGCTTTTTTGTTTGGTGCGGCAGGTTCAACATAAGTTATCGGCCAATATTCGGACTCTTGATGGTTTGGGTGTAAAGAATAATCAGGTCTAAGCGCCAACTGTTTTGCCATATAATCCGCCATTTGATCAAGCTGCACATTATATATAATGCCAATGCCATTTATTCCGGGGTAGACTAAATCTATTTTTAGACTAGTTGAATAGGCGAGCCATTGAGTATAGGTAATATCATTATCGACAGAGTCAATAAATGCGACACCACCCCAAAGCGCATTCTCATATAACCCCATTCTTTCTTTTACTAAATTAACAACTTGTTCGGCATTTCGTTGGAATTTAGCTTCTAACTTTTGATTTAACTGGGATTTAGAATAATACCAAGCGGAAAATGTTAAAACTATGGATAGAAAAATAATTAACCAGTGAACAAGATGCATTTGACCTGCGTGAATAAGTTTATTTCTTTGTTCACCACTTTTTAGTTCTTCGACCATTTACAAATCCCTTTTGAGTCAGATACAAATTAAAATTAAATATAGTATAAAAATCAAGAAATTCTCTTTTTGTTAACCTCTTCGGCTTATCTTTCTTACTTATTAATTAATTTATAATTCAACCATTTAATTTGATGCCTTAGGAGGTGGTTTGATTCAGGGGATATCAGCTAATATATTTAGTTCGTTTCTACTAAATACGGTCATGCTTTGAACTCAAGGGTAATAACAGGCATGTCGTAATAGATTGAAGCTTATTATCTTATGACGCTTTTTTGTGATTAAACTGATTCTGTTCAACGTACATATACGCTAACTCAATTGAGCCAAAAAAATATCAAAGTAACTTAGTACGCTGTCTAATAATATCTAATGGCATTTTTGGGTTTTGTATTATATCAAGCCAAGTTTCTATAAGTGCAGGAGGTGGGAGCTGTTGAGCCATTTCATTCAATCCTTGAAAGTAGTTTGCCATTAAACAACCATAGTTTACGACTAATAATATGCAAGGTAGGGGTAGCTCGCCTACTCAAAACTGTTTAGATTTCGACACTAATAATTGTTAATGCAAATGGATTTTTAGTGAGCAACATAGTCATTTAAAGTCTAAATAATAGCCATGGGAATTTGGTCTATACTATTTGTTCGATTGCAGTATTTTATTAAATTAATGGAATTTAATAATAGGGATATTAAATGATTAAAATTATGGTTATAGATGATCAAAAAATATTTTTAGATTATATAGCAATAGTTTTAAAAGATACCTTTGATTCTAAAGTTGATATAAGCACTTATGGCGATAGTGTTTTAGCCATGAATACCTTCGAAGAAATAGACCCAGACATTGTTATCACTGACATATACATGCCTAAAGTTGATGGTTTTAAGTTGATTACACACTTCAAAAGTCACAAGAAAATCCCCATAATTGCACTTTCTTCAGCAACCGTTGGTTCTGATAATACAAACAATACTTTAGCAATGGCAAAGGCTGTTGGTTCAGACTATGCAATCAGTAAATCTGATTTGGCATTTAAGTTACCGGAAGTTGTCTTAGACATAATTCAAAATATGGAATAAATATAGCACTGTGATAGTTAATTACCTTTCAACATTTTTAAGTTCATCTAAGACAATACAAGGATAGTATATGATTAAAGTAATGTTAGTAGATGACTCTTCCGTAATGCTGAGTATTATTGAAGAGATAATTAACACTGAGGTGATATTTGATATTGAATTGTTACCTTTTCTCGAACCTACACTTGCAAAAGAACAATTTTTAAATATTTTACCTGACTTTGTAATTACTGATATAGAAATGCCTCATTTTGATGGATTACAGTTTATTGAATTCATTAAATCTGTAAGCACAACACCGATACTAGCAATGTCAGGGAGTTCAATAAAAAATAATAGTACCGATATGATTTTACATTGTGCAAAATTATCAGGTGCAGAATACATAATCTCCAAGGATGAAGTAGCTGAAAATATTTCACAACTTATTTCAGAAATAATTACAATGCATTGCTTGGAATGATATTTATCCCAAGCGCAGTATTTAGAGAATATATGGAAAACGCATTGAGATTAGCTTTGTAATCTAGCATCCAATGACCACTATTAAATCGATTGGTATGTAAATTTAATTTACTTGCCCCTCAATAAACCTTTCTTACGTCCGCTTTAGGCTCCTAAGTTAACGTCTTCTTTGTGGTAAAAGTAGCCTTAGCTTTTAACCAATGGATAGTTAAAATTAGTACACCGCTAATGACTTCTTGGTGCGCATTATAGTCCTTTAAGTCTGAATACCACCCTCAGAAACCACCTAACCACATGAATTTACGTTGATTTATGTGGAGCATGGTAAAAGTCAGTTACTAAGGCGTCTTAGTAATCTCTTTAATTTGTATTATATTTAGTGTTAATTGTTTCTAATGCGTTGAAAATATGGGATATTAATGTAAATAAAATGTTACTTATGGTGCGAAGATTACTAAGACGTATCCATAATAAGCTGTTATATTCCTAGGTGCACCAATGTCAGTTATCGCGAATACTCCTAAACCTCCATATTATGCTGTGATATTCACCTCTACCCGAACAAAAGGTGACAATGGGTATAGTGAAATGTCAGATAGAATGGTTGAACTTGCTGAGCAACAACCTGGTTTTTTGGGCATAGAATCAGCTAGAGAAGATGTAGGGATAACGGTTTCTTACTGGTCAGATATAGATTCAATTAAAAATTGGAAAGCTAATTCTGAGCATTTAGAAGCTCAAAAAACAGGACATAAATCTTGGTATGCCTCATTTAAGGTGCGTATCTCAAAAGTAGAACGAGATTACGGAATATAACAAGCCAATCAAAGTGGACAAATAACAGCTTGGTTTTTTTTCACTCCGTTCACTTATTTTAACCAAGTATTATTTGCCCGTTATTGGGGCGTTATCGATACAAAATCTAATCCAACCTGTCCAATTAGCTGTAATAGCTTATTTCTTCTTTGTGGTTAAAGTTAGCGTTTGGTAGTATCTCGCTATGGGGGCGAAAGCGAGATAGAACAATTCCTTTTATGTCAGCTATCCTTGAAAATAGCTGACATAAAAATAGAGTTTATTGCTCCAATTATTTAGACCGCTTTGTGGTACTAACCGCCCTTAACATCTCATTTTAAAAAAATTAGTGAATTCCAAATTAATTAGCCCTTTTGTTA
>JALJPA010000262.1 GCA_022969215.1 Colwellia sp.
AAATTATCGCTTGATCAATATTAGGTACACGATTAAATAATTCAGTAATAATACCTTGAAATTCAAACGGTAGCGTATAGCCAACGGTATCAGGAATATTTACCGTGGTAGCCCCCGCTTTAATGGCACTTTCAACCATGCGACATAAATTATCAATGGGTGTACGGCCAGCATCTTCACAAGAAAACTCAACATCGTCGGTGTATTTTCTCGCGTGCTTAACTGCGTGAATAGCCATGGCTTCTACATCGCTAAATTCTTTACGTAACTTTTGTTTTACGTGTACATCAGAGGTGGAAATAAAAGTATGGATACGAAATTGCTCAGCATCTTTAAGCGCTTGCCCACAAGCATCAATATCGGCTTCAACGGCGCGTGCTAAACCACAAACACGAGCATTTTTTATCGTGCGGGCAATTTGCTGTACCGATTCAAAATCACCTGGCGATGAAACAGGAAAACCCACTTCCATTACATCTACGCCAAGACGCTCAATGGCTAAAGCTATTTGCAGCTTTTCATGTACGGATAAACTAGCATTTAATGCTTGTTCACCATCACGTAAGGTAGTGTCAAAGATAATGACTTGTTCATTGTTAACTTGTGGGTTGCTCATGTTTTTTGTCCTTGTAAATCTGATGTCTGCTGTAAAATCATTCACTAATAACTGCGGACATAAAAAAACCCGCGATTGTTAGCGCGGGTTTTAATTAATTTCTACTTAGTTTTTAATATTTAAACTGTTGAAGAAGCAACAAAACCTAGCCGCGCACGATGAGTGCGAGGAGGAGGTTAGTATTAATGTGCTTAATCAATTTAGTCATTTTATGTTTCTTTTTAGCATTTGTGTAAAAATTCACAAAAAGCTAATAAATATTCTTTTTAAGAGAAAACTATTCAATGTACTATTAATAGCGCACTTAGCTTAGGAGTGTCAATGGCTAAAATGTAATATGATAGTTAATAAGTAAAGGTTGGGCGGTTGTTAACTAGGACTTTAATATTACTTACGACATTACAGAATTTACCAATTTTAACATGGCTCAATTGGCACTCTTTACCTATATATGTAGCGTAATCAATCTCAGGTTTTTTAACATTTATTCTCTAGCAATACCATTTATGTCTTTGAGTGTTTTTTAATCAAAACCTACGCTATTGGCAATAAAATATTTCTTGTTTTTAATTGAAAAAACCTAACTCGCTTGAATAAAAAAAGTTAGAGTCCTGCTTTAACCGTTGAGAGAAAGGTTGTTAGGTATATAGTCTAAAATCGATAATATACCTGTTTAATTCCCCGTAGATTTTTTATCGGTTGAAAGGCTAAGAGAGAAAGTTATATTTACCAAACACACACTTGCTTTAAGCGTTTTTTACTGCCTTTTAAGTACTTTCTTGTTTGACCTAAGCCCATCATGTCATCAAACACTGAGCCAACATCAAGATAAGTATTATTGGGATAAGCTTTGTTTAACTGGAATATGAGCATATTACTCAGTACACCAGCACA
The DNA here is from genome assembly GCA_022969215.1 of Colwellia sp. Classification (GTDB taxonomy): domain Bacteria; phylum Pseudomonadota; class Gammaproteobacteria; order Enterobacterales; family Alteromonadaceae; genus Colwellia. The sequence goes on from JALJPA010000262.1 coordinate 1,511, forward strand.
GAATATAAACACTTGGTTTTCAACTTTATTTTGCTTAATGTAATTATTTAGTTCAGCTAACATAGCATCATAGTTATTACTCCAAGCGTTTGCTCCAACTCTAAAGCTTTCGTTAACTTCAAATGGTAGACCAGCAAGGTCAGATTTTTCATGGCAAACCATATTAATTGTCTTGCCTCTTAATATAGTTACAGTGCTTGCTAAGAATTCAGGATAGTTAGCATTAACAAAAATATTAGCCCAAGTAAGTTGTGCCTCATCCTGTTTTGATTGATTGCGTAGCTTTTCACAGTGCGCGTCACCGACACAGCATCGACAAGGTAAACCAACAAAATAAGAGTCATCTTTATGAAGTAGTGATTGTTCTAAAATTTGACGGTAGTGCTCATCTTTTTCATTATTAGGGCTATATTTATGCTCACCATTACATTTTTCAGATAAATCGATGGCTTCGCCATTGATAACAATCATTTCACCATCGCCAAAACGAACGAGGGAGAAATTCTCATTATTTTTCAGTTTACTATTAAATATATGTAATTCTTCGGTGAAGTTTTTCTCTTTAGGTAAAGAGAAATCGTCATGACGTTTTACCACTTGCCAACCATCAGCAGTATGACGGTCAACAATTTCACTACGGGTATTCTTATGATCTTTGGTTTTATAAGTTGCTACATTCAAACGACCGACAATCTTGCCAAAATCAGGTCGGCAACTCCACAGCGATTGATCATTTTCAGGGTGTGGTGGTACTAACGTTTTAATACCGCCATGTTTTAATGCCATATAGCTTAGATGGATATCCTCGCCGTTATCCCAAGATACTGGTTCTTCTCGCCACATGTATTGCACATAAGCTTTGTTCATAAACCAAGCATGGCCAACTAGGTCGACTTGAACAGTGGTGTTGTAATGATTTCCGTTCCAGCCAGCTTTATGTTTACTGGAGTAACCACCTTCTGTGGGCAATAGAACGCCTGAGCCTCCTAAAATTCCATCATGACCAGATTCAATTGTTTTAAGACAGTTTTCAAACCAACGTGGTTGCGGTAAAATATCATCATCAAAAAAGGCGACATATTTAGTGCGAACTAAGTTTGCTAAAGCAAAACGTCCCCAGAAAAGAAAGTTACTGTTTGAAGCAATGACACGATCAGCAAGTTTCGACATATCACGTAATTCATCATCACTACGATTAGACCATACCCATATTTCTGTTGGAGGTATGGTTTGTGCACGTAGTGCCTCAATCTGCTGCTCTAGGTATTCTGAGCGCTTGTATGCGGTGAGTATTACCGTAATGCCTTCATTACTAGGGGCTGCCATGGGGCTAGCATCACGGTTAAATTTTATCGTATCTGGGGCTACCGCTAACTTTTGCTTAATTTTCCCTGAAATTTTAATCCGCCAGAAGCCAATTATACGGGTATTAAACCACCACTGGATTTTCTGAACTATCGTTTTTTTTTGTTTAAAAGACATAGGGAATACTCAATATAAAGTGAGGTTTAGCTTACGTTAGCTAAAGCTCTTTTGTGCTTATGATTTAGTTGTTATTTGCACAAGGCATCTAATATTTTCATACAAGCTTTGCCGTCCCCGTATGGGTTATGGGCAATGCTCATTTTTTGATATGTGTGTTTGTTATCCATTAACTCGGCAATATTTTTGGTAATTGCCTGTACATCGGTTCCCACTAGCTTGACTGTTCCAGCAGCTACAGCTTCTGGACGCTCAGTCGTATTTCTCATGACGAGTACTGGTTTGCCAAGTGAAGGAGCTTCTTCTTGAATGCCACCAGAGTCAGTTAAGATAATATGAGCCTGTGTCATTAAGTAAATGAAAGGTAAATATTCTTGTGGTTCGATTAAGAATATATTATCTATGCCTTGCAGTAAGCGGTTCACTGGCTCTCTAACATTAGGGTTTAAATGCATGGGATAAAGAATTTGAGCTTCAGGATATCGCTTTGCTGTTAACGCTAAAGCTTGGCAAATATTTTCAAAGCCGCTGCCAAAACTTTCACGCCGATGACCAGTTACTAATATAAGCTTTTTAGATTTATCAAGCATAGAGAACCTAGCCGCTAAACTTGCATTTAATTCAGTATCTTCTGTGATTTTAGCTTGCACCATTAACAGCGCATCAATAACCGTATTGCCGGTAACAATGATATCTTCTTCAGCATAGTTTTCTAGTAAAAGGTTTTCTTTAGATGTTTCAGTCGGAGCGAAATGGTATTTTGTTAAGGCGCCGGTTAACTTTCTATTACCCTCTTCTGGCCAGGGCGAATATATATTCTGGGTACGTAAACCCGCTTCTATATGTCCAACAGGTATCTGCTCATAATAAGCCGCTAACGTTGCCGCAAAGGTTGTTGCGGTATCACCATGTACAAGTACAATATCAGGTTTAAAGTCATTTAAAACAGGCTTTAACTTCAATAAAATTCTAGCCGTGACTTCATTTAACGTTTGCCCTGCTTTCATTAAGTCTAAGTCAAAGTCTGGCATGATTTTGAATAGTTCGAGTACTTGATCAAGCATTTCTCTGTGCTGAGCAGTAACACAAACTTTAGCTTCAAAACGAGGATCCTCGGCTAGTGCATGAACAAGCGGAGCCATTTTTATTGCTTCGGGGCGAGTACCAAATACTGTTAATACTTTCATATTGTGTAAACCTTACTCTTGTAAACGTCTTATTTTACTACGAACTCTAGATATATTAGAGTCTTTGGTATAACGACCCTTTTGAACGTGACGGATTTGGAATACGCCATCGATATCTAAAGGAATGCCTTCACTAGAAATTAGCCACTTAAAAGCGGTATCTTCATAGGTTTTACGCCAGCGGTCATCTTCAGTTTGAAACATAAATAGTTTTTCACAATAGCCAATAGCGCGAGCGACATCACCATGGACAATTTGAAAAGCGCCTTTGGCTTTATCACGTGAATGTAAACTAAAACCGTCGCTATTAATGTCGACTAATTGAGGTTCGCTATCTTGACGTAACATAGGATCGTCTTGTGCCAACATTTCTGTAGTTCGCTCTTGCTGAGGGTAGTACAAGCTTTCTTGTTTACCTTGTAGTTGCTCAGCTAATGAATCTAAACAGTTTTCATGAAAAATAATATCGCAGTCGGTAAACCATAACCAGTCAGCTTTAGTAGCAAGTGCGACCATATTCCGGCCAATGCCGCGTCTAAATAGTTTGCCTTTTGATAATTCTTGGAAGTTCCAAGTGACATTTTCAATCGTTTTTTTACTGAAAAAGTCCAGCACAGCTTGGCTCTTGCTATCTTCTTTGGCGTAAAATACGGTAACGGTAAGGGCGCACTTTGTTGGTGGATAATTAACAAATGAGCTTAACTGGTAGGTGAGCATGTTTGAATAGCCCCAGCAATGACTGACAATTTCTAACTTGAAAAACCCATCAACGGCAGTGCGATCTTTTAGCGCAGGAAGTGCTGCTCTAAACCAAGAAACAGGTAATATTCGAGTGATAACTAAACGAAATAAGTGAATGGCATAAGTATTATACCAGCGAGGCGCGTAGGTTTTAGTGGTTTTCATTAGCTAGTTCGCTTCTTGTTTAATCATAATTTTTAGGCTGAGCAGTATATCATAAATTTTATTTTTTGAAATTATGCCTGTATTATTATTTACTTACTCGAGTGGCTCGGGAGTGACCTAAATAATAAGTTGTTAATGAAATATCAAAAGCGATATTCCCACTTCACATAAGCATCAAACTCGGTGCCATCTTCGTAGTTAGGTTCTGTGGCTATATTGGCATCTTTATTATTAGCAAACTTTGAATTAGTTACTATAACGCCTAGGGTAAAGCGAGAATCTAAAGCAATAAACTTATATTGACCATCAAACTGTAATACATCTTCAGCAACTGATGATACCGGGTTTCCTAAGTTGGGATCGTTAGGATAGCGGTCAACATTATCTGTATTCAAGTCTATTTTTCTAAACTTTAATTGCCAGCTATTACCCGCCGTTGTTTGAATTAAAAAGGTTGCTACTAAGGTTTGTGCATCGTTATCATAGGTCGAGCCTATAGTGCGGTTGTAATAACGATAACCCGACTTATAAATACTATGTTCGTAAAAGCAATTTAATGCTGGATCACTGCCATTACAAGCCACTTGAGTATCGGTAAACTCTAAGTTGGCCATGATACGCTGATCAAATAAAATAAAGCGGGTTTCAATGCCATACATATCGGCTTTATCGGTAATTAAACCCGCATTAGGTGAGCCATCTTCACCTATTGTTTGAAAGTAAAGGGCATAAGGTAAGTCATACAGTGTATCAG
>JALJPA010000263.1 GCA_022969215.1 Colwellia sp.
GCGCTTTGTTAGCGGGCCTTACGGTTGTTAACGTAAACCCTTTGTATACCGCCCGTGAGCTTGAGCATCAATTAAAAGACTCTGATACTAAAGCCATGTTAATTATCGAAAATTTCGCTAAGACTCTTGAAAAAGTGATTGATAAGACGCCGGTAAAACATGTCATTATGACATCACTGGGTGATCGCTTAGGCTTAGTTAAAGGCACTGTAGTAAATTGTGTTGTTAAGTATGTTAAAAAGATGGTACCTGCGTTTAACCTACCCGGTGCCGTGCGCTTTAATAAAGCTTTAGCACAAGGTATGAAGCTTAAATTGACACAAGTAGAATTGTGCGGTGATGATCTTGCCTTCTTGCAATATACCGGTGGTACTACAGGTCTGTCTAAAGGTGCCATGTTAACGCATCGCAATATGGTAGCAAACTTACAGCAAGCTAAGGCAGCTATCAGCCCATTACTGGAAGAGGGTAACGAGCTAGTAGTAACAGCCTTACCGCTTTACCATATCTTTGCCTTAACGGCGAATTGCTTAACCTTCTTTACTTTAGGTGGCACCAACTTACTGATCACCAACCCTAGAGATATGCCTAACTTTGTTAAAGAGTTATCAAAGTATCCATTTACCGCGATTACTGGCGTTAACACGTTATTTAATGGTTTGTTGAATACTCCTGGTTTTAGCGATATAAACTTCAGTACCCTAAAAATGTCACTGGGTGGCGGTATGGCTGTGCAACGACCAGTAGCTGAACGTTGGCAACAAGTAACAGGTTCTAGGTTGTTGGAAGGGTATGGTTTAACCGAATGTGCACCTATGGTTTCTATAAGCCCTTACAATCAAGCTGCTTATGATGGCACTATTGGTATTCCTGCGCCTTCAACCGATGTTAAAATTATGCGTGAAGATGGTAGTGAAGCTGACATTGGTGAATCTGGAGAGATGTGGGTTAAAGGTCCTCAGGTGATGTTAGGTTATTACAAATGCCCAGAAGCGACAGACGAAGTATTAAAAGATGGCTGGTTTGCCACGGGCGATATTGCCATGATGGATGATAGAGGTTTTTTTACTATTGTTGACCGTAAAAAAGACATGATTATCGTTTCTGGTTTTAATGTCTACCCGAATGAAATTGAAGAAGTATTGGCCATGCATGATGGTGTACTTGAATCTGCAGCCATTGGTGTTCCGCATGAAATTTCCGGTGAGATTGTGAAAATATTTGTGGTCAGTAAGTCCGATGATTTAACGGAAGAATCACTGATTAAGCATTGTCGTGAAAATCTTACTAACTATAAAGTACCAAAACTGGTTGAGTTTCGTAAAGAGCTACCAAAAACCAATGTTGGTAAAATATTGCGTCGCGAGCTTAGATAAATTTCAAGTTTAGCTTTAAAGTAATATCCATTACATGAGGGTCTGTTGATCTTTGTTATTGTTTTTCATCTAATGGTTGGTTCTTTATACAAAACAATGCCTTTTTATGTAGTTATTCTACATAAAAAGGCGAGAACCTAGTAAAAACACCCGTCAAACGCTGCCCTGAGGGGGCGGTTAAAAGCCTTTTACCTCTCGCTGAGTGGGAAAGAACTTAATCAATTTGCTATAAGGTAGCTATTGATAAAGTTTTACAATTTCAATTAACTATTGTTATCGACAGCAATAGCTTATCTTGCTAAAATTCTGAGCAATTATTTTACTTACAATACAGTTATTTTATGCGCAAAAGTCGTGGTTTTACGATGATTGAATTACTCATCGTTATTGTTATTTTAGGTTTATTAGCTTCATTAGTTGCTCCTAAGTTCTTCTCCCAACTAAGCACTGCTGAGCGAGGCATTGCCTCAGCACAGATGAACGCATTTGAAACTGCGCTTGATACTTACCGATTAGACATGGGTAGCTACCCAGAGAAACTTGAACAACTTCGTAAAGGAGACCAAGCTCGTTGGGACGGACCATATTTACCTAAAGCAATTCCCATGGATCCTTGGGGTAACCCATACATCTACACTACCCCTGGTGAAGAAGGCAACCCTTATAAAATCCAGTCTTATGGCGCTGATGGTAAACAAGGCGGCACAGATAATAACGAAGACATTATTCATAAGTAATGTCAGCACAAATAATGCCAACACAAGTTAAGCAACCAATGCAATTAAGTGAATTATTAGTCGAGCAGTTTCAAATCACTGTGCAAGATCTAGCAAAAGCCGAAAACTATCAAAAACGTTATGGCGGCCGCTTAGAGCAAATTCTCGTTAATATGGGTAGCTTGCCTGACGATCAAATTGCCAAGCTTTACAGTGAATATTTGCAGCTGCCACTACTGAAGTTAGAACAGTTTTTAGACCAAGACGTACCTCAAGTTGATGGCAAGTCTTTATCGCTGTTATTAGCTAATCATTGGATTCCCTTAACCATTGAGGGTAACAACTGGACTTTTGCTTGTCGTTTCCCCCTTGATTTAACGGTTAATGAATGGCTATCGCAACATGATATTCAGCCAACCGTTTTTCTTGCTGAAGAGTCAGATATTCAAGTATTAACGGCAAAGTTTGAGCAAAATAATGCTAATGTAGAAGATCATGAGCTTGTTGGTGATGAAGAAGATCGCTTACGTGAATTAGCCAGTGAAGCGCCAACCGTTAACCTGCTTAATTCGTTAATTACCCGAGCATTACGCCAAGGTGCTTCCGATATGCACCTTGAACCTTATCAAGGGCGTTATCGCGCACGCTTTCGTGTAGATGGCGTGTTGCATGAAGCCGAAATCCTAGCGCCACGCATGCAGTTACCGCTTGTTACACGTCTTAAAATATTATCAGGCATGGATATTGCCGAAAAACGTCGTCCGCAAGATGGCAAAATAGAAATGAAAATTGCCAATCAAGAATTAGATATTCGTGTTTCTGCTTTACCACTTAATGATGGTGAATCGATGGTATTGCGCTTTTTACGCAAAGATAATGTGCAATACGATATGTCAGTGTTGGGCTTGTCGAGTGATATTGAAGCATTAATTCGTGAAGATATTAAAACGACCTCAGGGGTAGTGTTATTAACTGGTCCGACTGGTTCAGGTAAAACCACTACGCTTTATACCTTTTTAAATGCCTTAAATAATGATGATGTAAAAATTATCACCCTAGAAGATCCGGTCGAATATCAATTAGAAGGTATTAACCAAGTACAAGTTAATAGTGATATTGGTTTTGACTTTTCTGCTGGTTTACGCTCAATAGTTCGACAAGATCCTGACATTATCATGTTAGGTGAGATTCGCGATAAAGAAACCGCGCAAATTGCCTTGCAGTCAGCATTAACGGGACATTTAGTTTTTTCAACCGTGCATACTAACGATGCGGCTAGCGCTTATACCCGTTTACTTGATTTAGGTGTTGAAGAGTTTTTACTTAACGCCGCACTTGTTTCTATTGTCGCCCAACGTTTAGCACGTAAAATTTGTGAGCACTGCTCACAGCCAGCTGCAGATGCAGCACAGTTAATTGAAAAATATCAATTACAAACATTAGCCGATAAATTCGACTTAGCTGAAATAAAACTCAGTAAAGGCACAGGTTGTGAAAAATGTGGTCAATCAGGTTATAAAGGCCGTATGGCGGTAGTTGAATATTTACGTTGTGATGACGAGATTAAAGCCATGCCAAAAGATTCAAACTTTATCCCGAAAGCCAAAAAGCATAACCATAGTTTAAATCGTCGCACCCTACTTGAAGATGGTTTTTATAAAGCGATATTAGGTTTTACCACCATTGAAGAAGTGGTTAGGATAGCAGGTTAATGGCAACGTATCTTTATAAAGCTTACGATAACTCTGGCGCAAAAATGGATGGCCAGATAGAAGCCAGTGATCAAGTGGTCGCCTTAGCCGAACTTAAAAAACAAGGTTTGTTACCGAGTGAAATTAAGGAGCTAAAAGTTGCCGGTAAGAGCATTTTCGCCTTTAATCAAAAAGTTTCCTTAAGTGATTTAGAATTTTTGACCGCCGAGCTAAGTTTATTGCTTGAATCGGGTGTGCGTATTGATAGAGGTATCGATATTATTAAACGCACCAAGGCAAAACCTGTTTTGGCTAAATTGCTTACCGATATTAGCAATGGCATTAAAAGAGGCCAAAGTTTATCGCAAGCCTTTCGTGAGCATGATGATGTTTTTGATAATCTCTATTGTAACTTAATTGAATTAGGTGAAGCCTCAGGCAATTTAAGTGAGATTTTTGCCGACTTAGCCAAAGATTTAAAATTTAAACGTGAATTACAACGAAAAATTATTAGCTCATTGGCTTATCCTTTAGTGATCTTTTTTGTTTGTATTTTAAGTATATTCTTTATTTTTAATTTTATTATTCCAAAAATGTCGGCAATGTTTACTGACGTAGAAGCATTGCCTTGGTATACAAGTGCTATGTTGACCACCAGTGAATGGATGATAAATTACCAGGGGTTCTTAGTATTAGGTATTATCCTCTCAATTATTGGTTTAATTAAAGCCAGTAAACAGCCTGTCTTTGTGCGGTGGTGGCAAAATACCAGCTTAAAACTCCCGGTAATTGGCCATGCGGTTAAAACAGTTGAACGCATACGTTTCAATAGTGGTTTAGCCATGATGGTTAAAGCAGGTGTGCCAATTGATAAAGCGCTAGGATTATCCGCCGGTAACATTAAAAACCAAGGTTTAAGACGCGAAATGGAAATCGCCAAGAAAAAAGTAAAAGCCGGTAGCGCTTTAACACCTGCCTTAAAACAAACCTCACTTTATCCAGATTTTTACATTTCGTTATTAGAAGTAGGTGAAGAGTCGGGCAACTTAGAGCGAGTCTTTGATGAAATCGCTAATCGCTCTCGGCAAGAGTTTGAAAGCTGGACTGAGCGCATGACTACTTTACTTGAACCGTTAATGATTTTATTTATGGGCGGCTTTGTTGGCGGTGTGGTTGTGGTGATGTTATTGAGTATGGTCTCTATTAATGAGATAGGAATGTAGCCCTTACTTAATTATGATTAAAGATATCAGCACAAAAGGTTTTACTCTTATCGAATTAATGGTTGTGATGTCTATTGTCGCTTTATTAATGACTATGGTTGGCCCTCTCGCAATAAATACCGTAGAAAAAGCCAATGCTAAACAAGAAATGTTAACGATGAAAAACTGGCTAAGAAAAATAAGTTATCGTGCATTTGCTACCGGCAAAAGTTATCAACTCAAATTAGCAGGAAAAAAAGCCGAGCTTTTTATTACTGCCAGTAACATTGAACAACCAACAACAGCGGTTATTAGTCATAGCTTCGAAACGCTTTTTTTTCAGCCGCAGATACTCACATATAGCAATAAAGGTTTCGTTAGCCCTACTTTTATTGAAGGCACTTATCGAGGTAAAACTTTACAGTTAGATTTAAATGACTGGGTTAATGGTAAAGAACCTCTAAACCACGACCTAACTTATGAAAAATAACATCAATACCGCTCGTTTAACTCAGGGTGAAAATAAAGGTTTTACCCTAATAGAATTAATGATCGTTGTAGCGATTATCGGTATTTTGGCAGCAGTAGCATTACCTGCTTATCAAACTTATACCAAAAAAGCAGAATTCTCAGAAGCTGTTTTAGCAGCAACCCCCTATAAAAGTGCCTTTGAAGTTGCCGCACAAACAGGCCGTTTAGCTGCCCTTACTGATGCTGACCATGGTACTAATGGTATTCCAGCTGCTGCTGGTGCTACTGGTGTTATCACTTCTGTGGAAGTGGCGGATGGTGTAATTACTGTACTAAGCACAATAACTGACTCCACTGGTACAGCCGTTA